>JBLNGJ010000066.1:0-17477 GCA_050264675.1 Micromonosporaceae bacterium | reverse complement strand
CGGTGCGGTTGATGCGGTCGAGCAGCCGCATGATTTCGATGGAGGTGTCCGGGTCGAGGTTTCCGGTGGGCTCGTCGGCGAGCAGGATCAGCGGCCGGTTGACGAACGCCCGGGCCACGGCGACGCGCTGCTGCTCGCCGCCGGAGAGCTCGTGCGGGTAGCGGTGCTCCTTGCCACCGAGGCCGACCAGCTCGAGCACCTCGGGCACCACGCGACGGGCCACCGCCTGCGTCTTGCCGATCACCTCGAGGGCGAACGCCACGTTCTCGTACGCCGTGCGGTTGGGCAGCAGGCGGAAGTCCTGGAACACGCAGCCGATCGACCGGCGGAAGTTGGGGATGCGCCACGAGCGCATGTTGCCGACCTCGCGACCGTTCACCATGATCTTGCCCTTGGTGGGCTGGATCTCCCGCAGCAGCAGCTTGATGATCGTGGACTTACCGGAACCGGAGGGGCCGATGAAGAAGACGAACTCGCCCTTGTCGATGCCGACCGACACGTCGTTCAGGGACGGGCGGGAAGCCTTGGGGTAGGTCTTCGTCACATGGTCGAGCGCAATCACGGGTCGTCAGTCTACGCGGTGTAACTGGATCGCCAAGTCAAGGCGCGGCGGCAGTACGATTTGCCCGAAATACGTAGCCGGTCGGCCCACCGGCTCCGGCCGCCTGGACTACCTTGAGTGATCGTCGCATGTGGATGCGTTACCGGCCCGCGGCCAGCTGGCGCTGCTTACGCCAGCGGATGCCGGCCTCGATGAACGAGTCGATCTCACCGTCGAAGACCGCGTTGGGGTTACCGGTCTCGTACTCGGTGCGAAGATCCTTGACCATCTGGTACGGGTGCAACACGTACGAGCGCATCTGGTCACCCCAGGAACCGGCCACGTCGCCGCGCAGCGCGTCCATCTTCGCGTGCTCCTCGGCCTGCTTGACGGCGAGCAGCTTCGCCTTGAGCACGCCCATCGCGGTCGCCTTGTTCTGCAGCTGCGACCGCTCGTTCTGACAGCTGACCACGATGCCGGTCGGCAGGTGGGTCAGGCGGACCGCTGAGTCGGTGGTGTTGACCCCTTGGCCACCTGGGCCGGACGAGCGATAGACGTCGATCCGGAGTTCGTCGTCGGGCACGTCGATCTCGTCGGTCTGCTCCACCACCGGCACCACCTCGACCGCGGCGAAGGAGGTCTGCCGCCGGCCCTGGTTGTCGAACGGGCTGATCCGCACCAGCCGGTGGGTGCCCGACTCGATGGACAGGGTGCCGTAGGCGTAGGGCGCCTTGACCGCGAACGTGGCCGACTTCAGCCCGGCCTCCTCCGCGTAGGAGGTGTCGTAGACCTCGGTGCTGTACCCGTGCCGCTCGGCCCAGCGCAGGTACATCCGCAGCAGCATCTCGGCGAAGTCGGCCGCGTCCACCCCGCCCGCGCCGGAGCGGATGGTGACCAACGCCTCGCGAGCGTCGTACTCACCGGAGAGCAGCGTGCGGATCTCGAGCTCGTCGATCGCCTTGCGCAGCGCGGCCACTTCGCTGCCGGCCTCGGCGAGGGTCGCCGCGTCCCCTTCGGACTCGGCCAGCTCGAGCAGCACGCCGGCGTCATCGAGCCGGGCGCGCAACCGCCCCAGCCGGTTGACCTCACCGATGACGTACGACAAGCGCGAGGTGACCTGTTGGGCCCGGGCCTGGTCGTCCCAGAGGTCGGGGACCGAGGCCTGCTCCTCCAACGCCGCCTTGTCGCGCCGCATGCGGTCAACGTCCAGCACGGACTCGATGCCGCGCAGGGTGGCATCAAGGTCTTTGAGCTGCTCGCTGAGATCGGGGCCCGTCACAACCGTCAAGCGTACGGTCTGCCGCGGTGGTCACCCCTCGCGGAGGGTCAGCGGGTAGGGGCGCTCTTCAGCCAGGCCAGCGCGGCCTTGTGGTAGCCGACCGCGAACTCCAGGGCCGCGGCGCCGTAGTTGTCACCGTCCGACTTGGCCTGTTTGGCCTGTTCCCGGATCTGGGACAGGGCATCGTTGTGCGCGTCGGCGGCCTTGGTGTAGAGATCGCGCAGCGCGGTGGCCGAGTAGTGCCCGCCGAAGGCCACCCGCAGCGCGACCGGGTTGCGGATGGACTCGGTCGAGGGCGCCTCGGCGAGCCATCGGGCGAAGGCGCGCTTGCCGGCCGGCGTGATCGAGTAGGGCTGGCTGGCGCGCGGTCCGGGCTTGCCAAGCTTGACGTAGCCCATTTCGGCCAGCGCCGGCAGCTCGCGGTAGACCTGGCTGCGCGTCATCGACCAGTACGAGCCGAGCCGCTTCTCGGCGGCGGCCATCAACTGTCCACCCGTCATGGGACCGTCGTGCAGCAGCCCCAGCAGGGCCGCGGCAGTCGCGTTCACTCCTTCTGCCATACGTCTACGCTGCCACCTCGCTCGCCGCATGTCCAGGATTTCTCCAACATCTACTCCACAGTGCACTGTCCGGTCAGGACCGTCCCGACACGACGGTGCCGGTGTCGCAAGGGTCTCCGGCGCGGCGGCGGTCGACGGGCAGCGCAGGGCTTGACAGAGATAGGCAAACGATTTACCTTTCGCTGAATTAGAAAGTCAACCTTCCTGTCTTTGGAGCTGGGATGGCGAGGCTGGCGGGTTCGGCCCGGCTGCTCCGGGCGATCAACTCGAGCGCGACCCTGGCCCACCTGCTGCAGCATGGCCGCCTCACCCGGGCTGACCTGCGCGAACTCACCGGGCTCTCGAAGCCGACGAGCTCCGAAATGCTCCGCCTGCTCACCGACGCCGGCCTGGCCATGGTGGCCGGCCGGACCAGCGGTGGGCTGGGACCCACGGCCGAGATCTACGCACCCAACCCAGAAGCGGGGTACGCCGCCGCGGTCTCCGTCCGGGACCCGACCGGCGACAGCCCGGGCGACGGGCGCGGCTCGGGACGCCCGAGCCTGGCCGCCGCCGTGTGCGACCTCGCCGGCGCGCTGCGGTCGCGGGTCGAGTCCGACGTCGACTTCGCGTCCACCCAGCCGGCCGATGCGGTCGTCGAGATCCTCCACGACGCCGGCCGGCGGGCCGGCATCACGGCCGACCGGATCCGCCAGGTGCAGATCGCGGTGGCCGGCTCCTACGACCCTCGCAGCGAGACGATCCGCCACGTCGACGTGCCGGGCTGGGACCGCCCCGGGCTGATCGGTGAGATCCGCCGGCAGTTGCAGGCCGCAGTTGCTATCGACAATGACGTCAACCTGGCCGCCGTCGCCGAGCGCGACCGAGGTGTCGCCTCGGCCGCCGACGGGTTCGCGCTGGTCTGGCTCGACCACGGCATCGGCCTCGCGATCGACCTCGGCGGCACCCTGCTCCGCGGCGCGCGGGGCAGTGCCGGCGAGATCGGCTACCTGCCCCTGCCGGCGCCCAACGGCGGCCACGACCTACAGGACCTCGTCGGTGGTCCGGCCGTGGTCGCGCTCGCGCGCCAGCACGGTCTGCGCGCGCAGACCGCCCCGGAGGCGGTCGCCGGTGCGGTCGCGGCCGACCCGACCGGGCCGGCGGCGCAGTTCCTCACCGAGCTCGCCGCCCGCATCGCGTACGTCCTGGGCGCCGTGGTCGCCGTCCTCGATCCCCCACTCGTCGTGCTCGCCGGTGCGGTCGCCCAGGCCGGCGGGATCCGGTTGCGCGAGGCGGTCGCCACGGCCACCCGCGCGGTGGTGCCGCTGGAGGCGGAGATCGCAGTCACCGCGGTCACCGACGACGCGGTGCTGTTCGGAGCGCTCGACGCCGGGCTCGCCGCCCTGCGTGAGTCGCTCATCACCTCCCTGGCCCAACCCAACCCCGCCTGACCAGAGGAGCTCGCTCATGAACCGCCGCACCCGCGCCGGCACCACCGCCGCCGCATTCGCCGCGGCCCTGCTGGCCGTTGGCTGCACCCCGGGTCCGAAGAACCAGGCGCCGGCACCGGCCGGCGTCGAGCCGTCGGGCCAGGTCGAGTTCTGGCACTTCTTCACCGACCGTGAAGCGGCGGCCATCGATGGCGTCATCGCCGACTTCAAGGCCAAGTACCCGAAGGTCACCGTTGTGGTGAAGTCCGGTCAGGACGACACCAAGATGCTGCAGGCCATCGGTGCCGGCAACGGACCCGACGTCGGCCTGTCCTACTCCACCGACATCGTCGGCAAGTTCTGCAGCAGCGGCGCCTGGGCCGACCTGTCCTCGTACCTCAACCGGGACAAGATCGACCTCAACCAGCTGCCGGACTCGGTGCGGGCCTATACCGAGTTCCGCGGCAAGCGCTGCTCGATGCCGTTCCTCGCCGACACCTACGGCTTCTACTACAACAAGACCCAGCTCGCCGAGGCCGGTCTGTCCGGGCCGCCGAAGACGCTGGCCGAGCTGAGCGACATGGCCAAGAAGCTCACCAAGCGCAAGGCCGACGGCACCATCGAGCGGGCCGGCTTCCTGCCGCTGTGGGGCTTCTACGAGTTCTCCCCCGCCCACTTCGCCCCGGTCGCGGGCGCCCAGTGGCTCAAGGCCGACGGCACCTCCGCCATCGGCACCGACCCAGCTTGGCAGAGCGTGCTGCGTTGGCAGAAGGAGCTGGTCGACTGGTACGGCTACGACAACCTGGAGAAGTTCCGGGCCACGTTGGGCGATGAGTTCTCGGCCGACCACGCCTTCCACAAGGGCCAGATCGCCATGATGATCGATGGCGAGTACCGCATCGCGTTCCTGCGCGACCAGGCCAAGGATCTCGACTTCGGCACCGCCCCGATGCCGGCGATGAGCCCCGACCGCTACGGCGCCGGCTACGTCACCGGCAACGTCATCGGCATCTCCCGCAACGCCAAGAACCCCGAAGCGGCGTGGGCGCTCATCCGCTACCTCACCACCGAGACCGCGCCGATCGTCAAGCTCGCCAACGGCATCAAGAACGTGCCGAGCACCAAGGCCTCGCTCAGCTCGCCGGCCCTGGAGGTCGACCCGGCCTTCCGCACCTTCCTCGATATCTTCAACCACCCCAAGACCTCGACCACGCCGCCCAGCCCGGTCGGCCCGGCCTACCAGGAGACCTTCGGGGAGTTCGTCGACAAGTGGCAGTCCGGTTCGGTCAGCGACCTGCCGGTCGGGCTGGCCGCCGTGGACACCCAGATCAACCAGCTGATCCAGCTGGCCGGCTAGCCACACGTGTCCACCACGACCACGCGGACCGCTGGGGGTGCCGGCCGCGCCGGCGCCCCCACCCAGCCTGCGACCGCCGCGCCGGGCGTCCGGCGGCCCGGCCGGCCGCTTCGCCGGCGCTTTGCCGCGCTGCCGTTCATCGCGCCCGCCCTGGCCGGACTCGTGGTCTTCTTCGGATATCCGTTAGTGGCGGCGATCTACCTGTCGTTCACCCGGTTCGACCTGATCAACCCACCGCAGTGGGTGGGGCTGCAGAACTGGCGCCACCTCTTCCACGATGCGAACCTGCGGCTGGCCGTGACAAACACGCTGTGGTTCGTCGTGGTCATGGTGCCGGCCCGCATCGCCGGGGCGATGACGACCGCGATCCTGCTCAACCGGGTCCGGCGCGGGCGAAGCGTCTACCGCACCCTGTTCTACCTGCCGGCCCTGGCGCCGCCGGTCGCGGCCACGCTCGCCTTCGTCTACCTGCTCAAGCCGGGCACCGGGCCGGTCAACACGGTGCTGGCCCACCTCGGCATCCAAGGCCCGCTGTGGTTCAACTCGCCGGACTGGTCCAAGCCCTCGCTCGTCCTCCTGGCGCTGTGGGGCGTCGGTGACCTCATGGTCATCTTCATCGCCGCGCTGCTCGACGTGCCGGCCGAACTGTACGAGGCCGCCTCGCTGGACGGCGCCACCGCCTGGCGGCAGTTCCGCTCCATCACAGTGCCAATGATCTCGCCCGTGCTGCTCTTCGCCGCGATCACCGGAATCATCAGCACGCTGCAGTACTTCACCCAGGCGGCGGTCGCCGCCAGCGTCGCCTCCGGCCAGGCCACCACCGGCGGTGGCATCTCGTCCACCTTCGGCTTCCCGGAGGGTTCGACCTACACCTACCCGCTCTGGCTCTACGTCGCCGGCTTCCGGTTCAACCTGTTCGGCTACGCCAACGTGCTCGCCGTCGTGCTCTTCCTCGTCGCGATCACGGCGACGACCGGCCTGCTGCGCCAGTTCCGTAACGTCGCCGGAGGCGGACGATGACCACCCTGTCGCTGCCGACCGCGCGCCGCCCGCCGACGCGCCGCCCGTCCCGGCGCTCCCGCACCGGCTTGGTCTTCGTGGCCGAGCACAGCCTGGTCATCGCGCTCGCCATCATGTTTCTCGCGCCGATCGGCTTCCTGCTGCTGACCTCGTTCATGACCGGCGACCAGACGCTCACCGCCCAGCTGTGGCCGCGCACCTGGCATCCGGAGAACTACGCCACCGTGTTCGAGCGCACGCCACTGCCCCGTTACCTGCTCAACACCGTCATCTACGCGGTCAGTGCGACCGCGCTCATGCTGCTCGCCTCGGTGCCGGCCGCGTACGCCCTGGCCAAGCTGCGCTGGCGCGGGCGCAACCTCACCTTCATCGCGATCATCTGTGTGATGATGCTGCCCCCGCAGGTGGTCACCGTGCCGCTCTACATGATGTGGGCGAGCTGGGGGCTGACCGGTTCACTGTGGCCACTGATCCTGCCGATGCTCGGCGGCGACGCGTTCTCCATCTTCCTGCTGCGCCAGTTCCTGGTGACGATCCCCGACGAGTACCTCGACGCGGCCCGGGTGGACGGATGTGGTGAGTGGCGCACGCTGCTGCGCGTGGTCATCCCGATGGCCCGGCCGGGCATCGCCGCGGCCGCCATGTTCCAGTTCTTCTACTGCTGGAATGACTACTATGGACCGTTGCTCTACACCAGCGAGAACGAACAGGCGTGGACGCTCTCGCTCGGGCTGGCGTCGTTCCGGTCGCTGCACCACGTCGAGTGGCACCTGATCAGCGCCGCCACGCTGCTCACCATGATTCCGGTCGTGGCACTCTTCTTCGTGGCCCAGAAGGCGTTCGTGCAGGGCGTGACGCTGACCGGCGTGAAGGGGTGACGGCGGCGTGAAGGTGGCGGTGGTCGGTGGCGGGTCGACCTACACCCCCGAGCTGGCCGACGGGTTCGCCCGGTTGCGCTCGGTGCTGCCGGTCGACGAGCTGTCCCTGGTGGACCCCGCCGCCGACCGCCTGGACGTGGTCGGCCGGTTCGCCGCCCGGCTCTTCGCCCGCCATGGCCACCCCGGCCGGGTGAGCTGGACCGCCGACCTCGACGCCGGCTGTGACGGCGCCGACGCGGTGCTGATCCAGCTGCGGGTCGGCGGGCAGGCAGCCCGGATCTCCGACGAGACGTTCCCGCTCGCGTACGGCTGCGTCGGCCAGGAGACGACCGGGGCCGGGGGCCTGGCCAAGGCCCTGCGCACCGTGCCGGTGGTGCTCTCGGTCGCCGAGCGCGCCGCCCGCCGGACCGCCCCCGGCGCGTACATTGTGGACTTCACCAACCCGGTCGGCATCGTCACCCGGGCCCTGCTCGACGCCGGACACCGGGCGGTCGGCCTGTGCAACGTGGCGATCGGGCTGCAGCGTCGCTTCGCCGGCCGGCTCGGCGTCGACCCGGCCGCGATCGTTCTCGACCACGTCGGGCTCAACCACCTCACCTGGGAACGGGGGGTCTGGCTCGACGGCAGCGACGTGCTGCCGAAGCTGCTCGACGACCACCTGGCCGAACTCGCCGACGAGGTCGGGCTGCCCACGGACGTGCTGCGGGTGCAGCGCTGCGTGCCGTCCTACTACCTGCGTTACTTCTACGCCCACGACCAGGTGGTCGCCGAGTCGCTCGCCCAGGGCGCCGACGGCACCCGGGGGGTGCGGGTGGCCGCGATCGAGGCCGAGCTGCTGCGCCAGTACGCCGACCCGACGTTGGACGAGAAGCCGCCGCTGCTGGCCGAGCGCGGCGGAGCGTTCTACTCCGAAGCCGCGCTCGGTCTGCTCGCTTCCCTGCGCGGTGACGCGCCCGGCCCGCACGCGGTCAACGTGCCCAACCGGGGCACGTTGCCGTTCCTCGCCGACGACGCGGTGGTCGAGGTCACCTGCGACGTGGACGGCGATGGCGTGCGGCCGCGCCCGGGTGGACCGGCCGCCCCGGAGATGGCCGGACTCATCGCCGCCGTGAGCGGGTATGAGGAGCTGGCGCTCGACGCCGCCCGGCGGGGCGGGCGCGACCGCGTTTATCGGGCTCTGCTCGCCCATCCACTCGTCGGTCAGCACGCGCTCGCCGACGGGCTGACCGATCGGCTGCTCGCCGCGAACGCGGCCCACCTGGACTGGGCTCGATGACGGTGTTTCTCGAAGAGACAAACCGCGCAAGATACCTCGCCATCGACGGCGGCAACTCCAAGACCGATGTGCTGATCGGCGACGACACCGGGCAGGTCCTCGGGTACGCCCGCGGGCCTGGCACATGCCATCAGAACATCGGACTCGACGAGACGATGGCCCGCCTGCGTTCCCTGGTGGCGCAGGCCCGTCGTCAGGCCGGCCCGCGGGCGGTCGTGCGCGCCGATGTCTTTCTCGCCGGCGCCGACCTGCCGGCCGAGGTGGAGTTACTCACCCGGGCCGTCGCCGCCGAGCAGTGGAGCGCCGATCTCGCGCTGGAAAACGACACGTTCGCCTTGTTGCGGGCCGGCACCGACGCCCCCGACGCGGTCGCGGTCGTATGTGGGGCCGGCATCAACTGCGTCGGGCGTACGGGCGACGGCCGCACCGCCCGCTTCCCGTCGCTCGGACGGCTCAGTGGCGACTGGGGCGGCGGTGGTCACCTCAGCTGGCTCGCGCTGTGGCACGCGGTCCGGGGTGAGGACGGGCGAGGCCCCGCCACCGACCTCACCCGGGCCGTCGCTGAGCACTTTGGACTCCCCACGGCCGAGGCCGTGGGCGCGGCGATGCACCTGCAGGAGCTCGAACCGGCCCGGCTGGCCGAACTTTCGCCGGTGCTCTTCACCGTCGCCGAGGCTGGCGACCGGGTGGCCGGCGAGGTCGTCGACCGGCAAGCACAGGAGATCGTGTCGCTGGCGACCGTCGCCGCCCGCCGGCTCGGCCTGCTCGACGCCCCGTTCGTCGTGGTGCTCGGCGGCGGTGTGCTGCGAGCCCGGCCGCCACGGCTGCACACCGCCGTCGTGGACGGCATCCATGCGCTCGCGCCGAAGGCCTCGATCACGGTGGTGGACGCGCCGCCCGTGCTCGGCGCGGCGCTGAGCGCGCTGGACGCGCTCGGCGCCACGCCGGCCGCGCACGAGGTCGTGCGGGCTGCCCTGGCCGCCCTGCCACCGGCGACCCGCGCCGCCTCCGGGCGCTGAGCGTCAGAGCGTCGCGTCCGGTCCGCGCCGGCGCAGCTCATCGACCGCACCCATGGCCGTGCGCAACTCGTTGAGCCACTCCTCGGCGTGCTGGCCGACCAGGCGCACGCACCAGGCCAACGCCTCCGAGCGGGACCGGGCGACCCCGGCGTCGACGAGCGTGTCGAGCACTCGCCGCTCCGGCTGCCGCAGCCGGGTCATCACCGGCGCCGAGATGGTGGTGAACATCTCCCGGGTGCCACCGGCGACCACACCCCAGGCCACCTTGCGCCGGTAGCGGTGCTCGATCTGCTGGGCCAGCCGGATGCGCCGGTCCCGGGTCTCCTCGCGGAACGCGGAGATGCGGCCCTGCTCGGCCGCGGCCCGCTCGGCGTCGCTCGCCGACCGGTCGACCTTCGGGGCACTGAGTGGGCCCACGATGACGATCTCGTCCCGGTCGACCACGCCCTCGGGCGGGCCGGTGAACCCCTCCTCCGGCCGCGCGCCGGACACCCACCGGGCGGCGCCGTCGGCCGGGGGGGGCTCGCCGCGGGCCCCGCCGGGACCGCGGCCCCACTGTCGCTCGAACATTGTCTGCCCCCTTACCTGACTGCTGTGATTACACCATTACACGCGTAAGAGCGCAGGCCAATCTGCCCGCAGCGAACGCTGGTCGTCGGCTGGTCAGAGGCGGGCGCGCAGCTCCCACAGCTCGGGATAGAAGCGCAGCTCGACCCGGGAACGCAGGTACGTGCCGCCGGAGGAACCGCCAGTGCCGGGCTTGGCGCCGATCTGGCGCTCGGCCATCAGGACGTGGCGGGCGCGCCACAGCGCCCAGGACTGGTCGTGGTCGATGAGCGCCTCGGCGAGGCCCCAGAGCGGCTCGTGGCCCACCCGGTTCTGGGCGATGTCAACGAGCGCGGCCAAGCGGGACTCGTGCGTAGCGACATCGAAGCCGGCCTGCTCGAGTAACACGATGAAGCTGTCCCAGAGGCTCGGCTCGGCCAGCCGCCGGCGCAGGCGCGCCTCCTCATCGGGGGTGAGCCCGCGGAGCCGGTCGACGTAGCCGGGATCCTTGAGCCCGGAGATGAACTCGATCTCGCGGAACTGGGCCGACTGGAAACCGGAGGCCGGCGCGAGGTGGGTACGGAACTCCAGGAAGTCCTGAGGGGTCATCGTGTCGATCACGTCGAGCTGGTTCACCAGCACCCGCTCGATGGTGTGGCAGCGCGCCAGGCGTACCCGGGGCAGGTACGTTTCGCCCCGCAACATCCGGTCCCGGGCGTCGGTCAGCTCGGCCAGCATCAGCTGGAACCAGAGCTCGTAGACCTGGTGGATGGTGATGAACAGCAACTCGTCGTGAGCCGGCGGATCCGACGCGGGTCGCTGCTGGGCGAGCAACTCGGGCACGCGCAGGTAGCTGCCGTAGGTGAGCATCCCACCCTGCTCGCCGAATGACGCGCCCAGCGGCGTCCCGGTCTTGGCTTCGTTCACCGGCCCAACGGTACCGCCGGCCCTTGGACCGGGCTGGCTCAGCCTGCTCGGACCGGCGCCAGACGCACGTCGTCGATCTCCTCGGGTTCGCCGGACTCCAGCCCGTCCAGACCCTCCACAGTGGAGAGCGTGGTCGGCCGCCAGACGGTCACCGCGGTCGGCCCGGCGGTGAGGTCCTCCGCGCGGTACGGCTGGATGTCGAGCCGGTCCAGCGTCTCCCAGAGCGTGGCCAGCGCCGCCGTCGGGTCGTAGCAGAACTCGCTCTCCCGGACCCGCCAGAATCGCCAACCGGCCCGTTTGAGCTCACGTTCCCGGTCGAGGTCGGCTTCGCGCTGCTCGGCCGTGCCGTGCCAGTCCTGCCCGTCGCACTCGACCGCGAGCCGGCCCCGGGCCCCGGTGACCACCAGGTCGATGCCGCGCCCGTTCACCTCGACCCGCGGCGTGACGTGGTAGCCGCGCTCGCGCAGGGCGAGGAAGACCCGTTGCTCGAACAGCGAGCCGAAGGCCGGATGCGGCTCATCCTCGGTGACGTCGGTGATCACGCCGGTCGAGATGGCCGGCGGCGGGTTGAGCACATAGGACAGTAGCGACAGGCGCAGATCGGCCGCGGAGAGCTGCTCGGGGCCGACCGAGTGGAACAGCCACAGCTGGTCCTTGGCCCGCGAGGCGGCCACGTTGTAGCGGCGCTGCCACTCGGTGCCGGTCAGGGCCTGCCGTTTGTCGGCGATGACCATCGAGATGAACACGATGTCGCGTTCGTCGCCCTGGAAGTCGGGCGGCGTGCCGACCCGCAGCCGGCGCCGGTCCCATTCCTTCGGCTCAACCCGCTCCAGCAGCATCGAGTGGATCAGCTGAACCTGGCCGGTGCCCTGCAGCACCACCACGCCGAGGGTCTTGCCGTGATAGGCCGGGTCGGCGATGCACGCCTCCACCTGCGCGACGATCGCCTCGGCCTCGACCGGGTTGCGCAGCCGGGTCGAGGTGCCCTCGGTGCTCGCCCCCTCGACCCGCACCGGCCGCAGTGGAGCCAGGCGCTCGCCACCGAACTGGCGCAGCGGCACCAGCGGCTCGTCGGCGTAGAACTGGCGCGAGGAGTACTCGATGATCTCGGGCATGCAGCGGAAGTGTTCGCGCAGCGGAATCACCGCACCGAACCGGGTCCGCAGCAGGTCGAAGAGGCTGGACTTGGGGGTGTACGCGTCGCGCAGGTAGCCGGGCAGCTCGGGCAGGTACGAGGAGAGCTTGGCGAAGATGGGCTCGAGCTCGCCCAGGCGCACCTGCGACGGGGCGCACTGCTTGTCGTCGCCGACCACGATCACCCTTGGCGCGAGCCAGAGCAGGAACAGGTCGTCCAGGCTCGCCTGGCTCGCCTCGTCGACAATCACGACATCGAACGAGTCGCGCACCGGCGGCAGCGTCTCCAACACCACGTCCAGCGGCATCACCCACGCCGGCACGGCGTCGTGTGCCTCGCGCATGGCCTCCCGGGCTCGCGCCCGGAACCGGGTGGCATAGCGGCCGGTGCCTTTGCCGACCGCCCGCATGTGCTGTTCGTACGCGGCCAGCGCCTGGGCCTGGTGGGCGGTCATCCGCTCCAGGCAGTGCCCCCAGGCCTCCAGCGCGGCGAGCTGAGCGGTCTCCTGCCGCAGCCGGGTCACCGCATCGGCCAGCTCGGCCTCAAGCTGCTGCTCCCGCCCCGGTTGGCGTTGGCCGAGGAAGAAGGTGCTCGCCCGGGCCCAGGCCCAGGCGTCCTCCCAGCCGGCGAGCCGGGTCGGCCACGCCGGGTCGGCCGGCGACTCGGCCATGAGCGCGGCCAGCGCGGGGTGCATCTCGCGTACGCGGTCGGCCAGCGCGTCGCACTCCACCTGTTCGGCCAGCTCGGCCGGCGCGCCCGCGAGGCCGGTCAGGGCGAGGCCGTATGCGGCCGCATCCCGGTTGGCGATCGCGGCCGCCGCTTGGCTCAGCTCGGGCGGAGCGTCGGCGCCCCGTCCGTCCACGGCGAGCGTCTCCCCCAGCTCGGTCAACCGGGCGGTGGCCGTCTCCGCCTCGACCCGCAGCCGCGCCGCACCGAGGGCGTCGACGAACTCCTGCCAGTCGGCCGGGCCGGTCAACGGCAGCCACGCCTGCGCCTCGACCAGGGTCTGCCGGGTCACCGCCACCTCGTCGAGGAACTGGCGGACCAGGTCGAGCCGGGTGTACGTGTCGACCGCGCGGGCCAGCAGCTGCTGCACCGGCTCGGTCGGCGCTCCGAAGGAGAGTCCCACCAGCGCCCACCCCCGGCCCAGCGCCTCGACCGCGGCCTGAGCCTGCACCGCCGCCCAGACCAGGTCGGCCTGCTCGGCCGTGGTCACCGGAGCGCCGTCCACAGTGGAGTTATTGAGCACCGGCTCGGCATCGCGCTGGGCGCCCGACTTGAAGAGTTGGTTGGTCCAGCTCGCAAGCTCGCCGGAGCGGCCGCGCAGCTTTCCACCCTCGGCCAGGTGCTCATGCAGCGGGGCGAGGAGGGCGAGCCGGGCCGCTGCCGGCGCCGGCGCCGCGTCGCCGATGACGACCTGACGGAAGCCCAGCAGCTGCACCGCCTGCTGGGCCGGCCCCAGCTGGTCGCGCGCGGCGGCGAGCTGCTGCCAGATGGTGGAGTTCTGGCCGGCCAGGCCTTCGGTGAGCGCGCGCACGGCCCAGTCATTCGTCGACCACAGCGTTGCGTCGGCGTCGAGCCCCAGCATCGTGGTGGCCCGACGGGCGCGGTCGACCGCACCCTGCACACCGCGCAGCAGCGCGGCGTCGCAGCCGTCGAGCCGGCGCGAAACCTCGGTCGACTCGCGCTGTGCGGCCTCGTGGGCGGCTTGCTCGGTGGAGACCATCGCGCGCACCTCGTCGGCGGCCGGGTAGGCCGAAACGTCCACGGCGCGCTGGCGCACCCGGGCGGCCCGGGCCGGCGTCTCCTCGGCGAACAGCCGCAGCAGCTCCACCGCCTCGGCGGCGGACAGCGGCGGCGCCACGCCCGCGCCGGGCGCGAGTGGCACCGGCATCCAGCCGTGGTGCGCACCTTCGACCCGCAGCCGGCGGGCGATCTCGCCGAGCGTGCCCTCGTACCCGGGGGCGACGGCCGGATGGTGCCCGGTCTCGGCCTCGCGCAGCGCCCGCACCTGGTCGGTGAGCGCATCCACCCGCAGCCGCAGCTCCGCCCGGTGCTGGCTGGACCGCTCGACCTGGGTCTGGTGGGCGGCGGGGTCGTAGCCGGCGTACCGGTTGGACATCGCCTTGACACTCGCCTCCAGCTCGGACGAGCCGCCACGGTCGAGGTCGGTGACCGAGACACAGAGCTTGGCCACCTCGGCCGGCAGCTTCTCCCGGAGGACGCGCAGCGCCTGCGCCTTCTGGCTGGTGACCAGCACCCGCTGACCCTGAGCCAGCAACGCCGAGACCAGGTTGGCGATGGTGTGCGTCTTGCCGGTGCCCGGCGGACCCTGCACCACCACGCCGTTGTTGCCCCGCAGGCGTTCCATGATGCGCATCTGCTCCGGGTTGGCCGGCAGCGGGAAGAGCGGATCGGCGCCGAGCAGCTCGCCCGCGGTGGCGCCCTCGGCCTCCAGCCAGGCCAGCCGCTCGGGCGCCTCCATCGAGGTGACCAGTTGGGCCAGGCCCAGCGGCGCCTTCGCCTGCGGGCCACGCAGAGCGGCGAGCATCTCGTCGTAGTAACCGATGAGACTCGCCCGCTCGCGGCGGCGCAGCACGACCGCGGGCGCGAACCGCACCTCGGCCTGGGTGGGCGCCTCCACGAACGGCGCCCATTCGGCGACGAACGGGGAGATCTCGTCCAGTGCCCGCTCGGCCCACACCTTGGCCAACGGCTCACAATCCACCAGCGGCGCGGCCACCGCGCCGTCACGTACCTGATCGTGCAGGGCCTCGACCCGGCTCGCGTCGAAACCCGGCTCGCTGTCGAGCAACTCCCGGTCCTGCACGCGGGTCACCCCGTCGGCATCGACGAACACGCGCACCTCGTCGCGCTCCGGATCGACGACGGCGTGCAGCCGGGTGACCAGCACGTGGTTGCGTAGCACGGTGCCGCTCGGCGACCGCCAGCCGACCAAACCCGTGCCGAGCACGAGCTCGTACTGGTCTTCCTGCGCCGAGACCAGATGCGCCGCGCTGGCCAGGGCCTGGTACCACCCGCGGATCCCGGTGGTCATCCGGTCGCGCCCGGCCCACGCCTGCCACACCGGCAGCCACGTCTCGTAGGCGCGGGTCACCTCGGGCGCCTCGGCCAGCGGCCGCACCTGGGCGCTCATGCCCCGCCCGCCGGCCTGCGCGACGACGACCCAGACCGGGCCGGCCGGACGCAGCGGCGGCGCGGTCAGGCTGGAGTCGCGGACGTGCTCGGGGTCGAGCCAGTTGGTCAACGCGGCGGGCGGTTGCGGGGGCGCCTCGGCCCGCACCCGGGGCACAGCGAAGAGCGCCTCGCTGGGACCGGCATCGGTGTCCACGCTGACTTCGGCCGGCAGTTCGGCCAGCCACAGCACGGTTTCGTACTCGGCGACGTCGGTGATCCGGCGACGGCGAGCCAGCGCCACATCGCGCAGGAACTCCACGAGAGCGCTCGTGGTCGCGATCAGCTCGCGGTCCGTCGACCGGGTCGGCGTCATTCGATCCTCCCTCCGCCGAAGCAGAGGCATGCGGGCAGCATCAATGTGTGCAGACGTGAGGGCCGGGTGCCACGCGTTCGCCTGAGACAGTGCCCGCGCCGGCGAGAAGAACGGCCGTTCCCGGCGGTGTAGCTACACCGTGAATTGCCGGGACCCGCCATTGTAAACCACAACGGTGTCGTTTCGCTACCGAGAAGTAGGGGCACCGTTATCTACCGGTGGACGTTAATACGGTGCCCCTGCTTTCACCTCCTCAGTGGACCGGTCACGAAGCCATGTGCGGGTACGTGTGGTCGTGCGGCGGGTCGAACGTCTCCTTGATGGCGCGCGGCGAGACCCACCGGATCAGGTTGTGCCACGAACCGGCCTTGTCGTTGGTGCCACTGGCGCGCGCGCCGCCGAAGGGCTGCTGGCCCACCACCGCCCCGGTCGGCTTGTCGTTGATGTAGAAGTTGCCCGCCGCGTACCGCAGCTCCTCGCTGGCCCAGTCCACCGCACGGCGGTCGGTGGCGAAGATGGAACCGGTCAGTGCGTACGGGCTGGACGACTCGGCCAGGCGTACCGTCGACTCGAACTCGGCGTCCGGGTAGACGTACACGCCCAGGATCGGGCCGAAGTACTCGGTGGTGAAGACGTCGTGACCGGGGTCGGTGCACTCGACCACGGTGGGGCGCACGAAGAAGCCGGTCGAATCGTCGGCCGTGCCGCCGGCGACCACCGTGCACGACTCAGAGTTCTTGATGCGGTCCAGCGCAGTGGAGAGCTTGTCGAAGGAACGCCGGTCGATGACGGCGGCTCCGAAGTTGCTGAAGTCGCGGACATCGCCGTACGCGAGGCCGTCCGCGGTCGCCGCGAGCTGGTCGCGCAGTCCACCCTCCCAGAGTGACCGGGGAAGGTAGGCGCGCGAGGCCGCCGAGCACTTCTGCCCCTGGTACTCGAACGCCCCGCGGATGAGCGCCGTGTTCAGAGCGTCCACGTCGGCGCTGGGGTGGGCGACGACAAAGTCCTTACCACCGGTCTCGCCGACGATGCGCGGGTACGAGCGGTAGCGCGGCAAGTTCTCCCCGATGGTGCGCCACAGGTGTTGGAACGTCGCGGTCGACCCGGTGAAGTGCAGGCCGGCGAAGTTCGGATCCGCGAGGGCGACCTCGCTGACCACCTTGCCGTGACCGGTGACCATGTTGATGACGCCCGGCGGCAGGCCGGCCGCCTCGAGCACCCGCATCAGATAGTGCGCGGAGAGCTGCTGGGTCACCGACGGCTTCCAGATCACCGTATTGCCCATCAGCGCCGGCGCGGTCGGCAGGTTGCCGGAGATCGCGGTGAAGTTGAACGGCGTGATGGCCAGGACGAAGCCCTCCAGCGGCCGGTGGTCGAACCGGTTCCACACGCCCGGCGATGACCGCGGCTGGTCGGCGAGCAGGCGATGTCCGAAGTGGACATTGAAACGCCAGAAGTCGATCAGCTCGCAGGCCGAGTCGATCTCGGCCTGGAACACCGACTTCGACTGCCCCAGCATGGTGGCGCCGTTGACCGTGTCGCGCCACGGACCGGCCAGCAGGTCCGCCGCCCGCAGGAAGATCGCGGCCCGCTCGGCGAACGGCATCGCCCGCCACATCGGCGCCGCTCGTTGCGCGGCCGCGACCGCCGCGGCGGCATCGTCGTTGGTCGGGTTGTGGGTGACGCCCAGCACGTGCCTGTGGTCGTGCGGCATGACCACGTCCATCGGGTCCCCGCCCGCCAGGCGCTGATCACCGTCGACGGTCATGGTCAGGTCGATGCGCTCCCCGGCGAGTTCATCCAGCCGGCGCTGCAGGCTGACCCGTTCGGCGCTGCCCGGCGCGTACATGCGCACCGGCTCGTTGCGCGGCTCGGGCACGGTGAGGATGGCGTCATTGTCAAAACTCCAACCGCGATCACAACGACTGTGACGAGGCTCGCCATCCATCCTCGCACCAAACCCGCCCCCGGCCGCTCCAGCCTCCCCGGTACCATCGCAGCGCGGCCGGTAAGGCCACC
>JBLNGJ010000065.1:0-5825 GCA_050264675.1 Micromonosporaceae bacterium | reverse complement strand
GCAGTTTGGGTCGGGCGGTGGTGGGGTCGCCCGTCCGCTGCCACCGGCTGTAGTGCGTCCGGCAGAGCTTGCGGGCGACCGCCACCTTCTCGCATCCGTCGATCTCGCATGGAGTGTCCATCCATGCAGAGTATGCGTTTTGGAGTTGAATTGCAAATTGGTACAGCTGTTGGCGGATCAGCCGAGCGCAGTGGCGGCAGCTACCTGGTTGAGCTGCAGTAATCTAAAAGCGTCACTGTTAACCACATCGGCACCTACCCTCCAAAAAGCGTACCATCCACTCTGGCCCGTGGGCCTGTTGTTGCCCGTGGACCGGATCACCGGGTCGTAGATGACGCTCATTCCGACACGATCGACTATATAATACTGGCTGAAGTCGCCGGCGAGGAGGATGTTCGCGCCGGTGGAGATGACCGAGGTCATCGACGAGCAGGACAGGGCCGCCGCGCCCAGCAGCTGGGGCGGGAGTCCCATGCCGAGGTTGGCCCAGAAGCCGCCGCCGCCGGACGTGTCGAACTGGCGGACCTTGCTGAAGATGCGCTTGTGGGCCAGCCACGCCATCTGCGACTCCTGGCGGGGGTTGACCGCGTCGGAGGTGTTGTACACGTCGCCGATGACGAAGGCGTTGGTGGTGGCGGCGGTGACGATCGACGCGGTGACGGCGGCGACGGCGGCGACTACGCCGCGGGGCCGGGTGGCGCCGGTGTTGGCGGTGGCGAAGGCGGCCTCTTCGTGGCGGACCTTGGCGTCGGCGAGGAGGCGGCCCAGTTCGGCGGCGAAGCCGGAGTCCTGGAACACCTCGTAGCTACCGAACACCCACGCGTCGGCCTTCTTGGGGGTGATGGTGGGTGCCGTGTAGGTGGGGGTGGCGTCGGCGGTCTCCGCGCCTTCGGCCGTCCACGAGGCGGAGATGCCGGCGGAGGTGACCCCGTCCCATTCCTTCGTGGCGATGGTCTTCACCGTCGAGATGGAGCGGATGGGGCCGGTGATGCCGGCGTTGGTGAGGATGATCGTGGGGTCGAGGAAGACGGGGACGAGTACGCCGCCGTTGCCGGCGGTGAGGCTCATCGCGGTACGCAGCAGGTCGCCGGTGTAGTTGCCGACCGACTGGACGTACTCCCGGAACGCCTTGCGGTACTCCTCGGAGCCGGTCAGCAGGATGTGCCGGGCGATCAGTGGGGCGTGGACGTTGTCCATCTCCAGCAGCTGGATCATCCGCTCGGAGGCGGCGTCGCGCTGCTTGTCGGTGTTGAACAGGTCCTTGGGGGCCGCCTCGGCGGCGAACTTGGCCCGGGAGATGATCGGGTCGATGTCGAAGGAGGCCCGTTCGGCGCCGCCGTTGTAGAGGCTGCGCTGCAGCTCCTTGTAGGTGTCCTCGTCGTAGGGGTCGACCTTGCGCATGATCTGCGGTGCCCCGGCGACGCCTTCCCGGCGGGTGGGGGTGGACGCGGCGGCGAGGATCTCCTCGAGCCGGTCCTCGTTGGCGATGGCCTGACGCCGCTGGACTTCTTTGCCCTTCAGCTTCTCGGCCAGCTCGCCGGCGAGGACGACGTCGTCTTCGGACGGCTCGTCGGCCTCACCGATGCGCTTGATCTCAGCCCGGATGATCTCGGCCTCTTCGAGCAGACGCTCGGAGGTCTTCTTGCCCATTTACAGCACTCCTTGTGTGTGAAGGTCGGCGAGGATGGCGGCGACCTTTTCCCTGTTCCGACCGGAGCGCCCCTCGGGCGAGTCCTCGGTGCCGGGTCCCACGTCGGGAGTGGCGGTTTCCGTCTCCGGGTCGTGCGGAGTGGAGGCGGCGATGATGCGGACCAGTTCGGCCCGCTCGTCCGCTGGCAGCGAGACGATCTGTGCGGCCACCGCGGCGGCCGAGCGGACGGCCAAAATGCCCGCGTCGGCGTAGGCGGGGGTGGGGGTGGGTCCGTACTCGGCGAGGCCGAGTTCGGTGCGGGTGACGGTCGGCAGCGGCGAGCCCGGACGGGGGCGGGGCGTGCGGGCCGGGTCGGACTGGAACACCCTTCCCCGGAAGCTGTAGCCCTTGATGTCGTCGTTTCGGATGGCCTCGAGGACGGAGTCAGCCAGGGCGCTGCGGTTGAACCGGGTGACGGTGCGCAGACCGCGCCCGTCGGGCCGGATGTCGACCGGGGAGCCGATGGGGACCGAACCGAGGTCCGATGGGGTGCCGTGCAGGGTCATGCCGTGGTGGTAGAACACGTTGATGCGGCCGATGCCGTGGGAGATGGCCCGGTTGAACGCGGTCCGGGCGATGACTTCCATGTAGTGGCCGTGCTGGTCCTTGATCTCGCTGGGGGTGTCGAACACGGCCGCGTACGCCTCGACAGTCCTGCCGTCGCCGCCGGAGCGGATGAGGATGTCATCCAGCGGCCACATCCGGTCATAGCGCAGGATCTCGGCCCCGTCGGGGTGGGCGGACCGTTTGGTGGCCTTCTTCGCCCGGCCCTTGGCGGCGAGGGCGGCCATGCCGGCCCGGCCGTACTTGCGGCGGCCGATGTGGGCGGCCAGCGCGTCCGGGTTGTGGGCGCCCTTCTCGGCCAGGGCGGCGGAGAGGCGGCTGAACCGGGACCGGCTCATCTCCTCCTCCTCGCCGTCCTCTTCGGCCAGGGCACCCAACTGCTCGACCCCGGCGTCGTCGAGGTCGGCGAGGAGGTCCTCCAGCGCCTGCTCGTGCTCGTCGTCGGTGGGCTCTGGGCCCATCGGGGCGTGCGTCATCGGCCCACACACCTCCTAAATTCCGAAGGACGTGGGCCGTAGCCCAGTTACTAGCCGGGTCCGACGCGCTTGCCGCGCGGCGGCTTGCCGTGGGCCACGCGGGCCTTATCACTACCCGCGGCGTATCCGAAGACTTCGATGTACCAGCGCGACACCCACTTCTTCAGGACTGTCAACGGCTTCGGCGGCTTCACGTGCTCCACCAGCAGGGCCAGGAGCGTACGCCACGGCGTTGGGGAGTGCACCCATCGCTCGCGGCCCCGCGGATCCCGGGTCCAATAGTGGTGCAGTTGGTCGTGGCCCGGAGTTACGTCGGCCCCAGCAGCCCGCATGGCTTCGTACAGGAAGTCGAGGTCTTCCTGGGTGAGGTTCTCGTTGGCGGCGGTCCGGACGATCAGGTCCAGGACGTCCGGTTCGGCGCTTCGGGACTCGTCGGGGATGTCCTCAGCGCTGGCCTGAACTTCCCCAGTCAGCGGCGGAAGGCCCATGATCTCCCGCGCCTGGGCGACGAACTCCGGATCATCGTCCGGGTCGCCCGGCCAGTTGTCGTAGAGGTCGAAGAGCTCGTTATGGCGTCGGACCATGTCCGGGCTCGGGGCGACGCGCGTGGTCATTGGTTGACCACCTCGCCCTCATCCGGGTTGAGGATCATCTCGTCGGCGGAGACGAACAGCAACTTCCCGAGCCACAGCGAGGTCTTGCCGTGCTGGCCCTCCCGGCGGCCGAGTTGGGAGATCTCATAAGCGGTCGGGTAGTCGGGAGCACCGGGTTTGCTCGACTCGACACGGGCGAGCAGAGCTTCGGCGGCGGAGATCTGCGCGTCGAGGTCGGGCTGCTCACGGAACCGCTTCGGGATGGTCCGGTACTCATCCTTCGTCGCTTCGCTCGTCGCCTTGCCGGCACGCAGATCGGCGATCAGCGTCCGCATGTTCTCGGCGAGGTAGTCGGGGACCCTACCGCCCTGGCCGAAGTTGAAACCATGCGACGCCCACACGTAACCGTTGTGGTCCTTCTGGCCGATGCCGTGGACTCCAGACGCCCGGTACCACTCAATCGCCCGGCGGTTGAACTCGCCGCCGAACCCCTTGCCGTGGTACTTGGTCGGGTTCTCGTCGTAGTCGCCGCCGCCGAGTTGCACGATCGAGTGATTGGCCCAGATCTCGCGGCGGACGGTGCCGTCCGCGTAGTGCATCTCTATGGGGGAGATAGACCGGCCGAAGTACCCGATCTCGTGGCCCTGCTCGTCGTAGATCTTGCCCTCGATGCTGATCGAAGGTTCGATCGCATGCTCACGGCCGCGCTTGTCGACCCGGACACCCGCCCGCGTGACCTTGACCTGGGCCTTGGTCGTGTATGGGCCGAACTGCCCCTCAAACACGTCCCGCAGCGCGGTTTCGATGTCGGCGTCGCTGGTTTCGGCCTTGAACAGGTCGCGGACCGGGATCGGGGTGGCGCCCGGCTTAGCCGGTGCGGGCTCGCCGCCGGAGGGGAAGGGGCGGGTGTCCTTCTTGTCGGGTGTGACGCCGATTAGCTCGTGGGCGGCCGCACGAGTAGAGGGTTCGCGCACAATGAGAGCAGATCGGTTGAAGACGAGAACCTCATCTTCAAGGCTGCCCCTCACGCGCATCGCGTCATACCCGCGGGCCGCCGCATATCTGCCTTGGTCCGAGAAGACGCGATATTCCGCGCTATCCGGATCAAGCTTGGCCAGGAACGCCTCGTGCTCTGGCCGGAGTTCCTGCCACTCGATGACCCGCGCATCCGGCACCAGCGTCATCCGCAGTGGATTGGGACCGTAGGCACGAGCGGTGTGCAGTTGCCGCGACGTGTAGATGCCGCTGCCCCAGGCGCCGGTGGGAACATATGCCTCTCCTGAACGGAGGCGGTCGGCGAACTCTTCACCGGAGACTCCGACCTCGTCCTTAGCAATTCCCCGATACAGCGGTTGACCACCAGCGGCAATCAAACGGTCATACTCATCTACGTCGACCACGGTCGGCGACCGATCAAAGCCCTGCCGTTGCGCGATCGCGAACGCCAGTTCGTCGCCGTGCGGCCCTTTGATGGCCCCTTCCCATCCCTCGCCGGTCTGTCGGTTCAGGGCCGTCGAGAGAACCAGGTCGGCCAGGGCGGGCACCCCGCTTGGGTCGTCCAGCAGGTCTGAGGCCTTTCGATCGTCGCTGGTCAAGTCGGGCTTGGCGGATCTTGGGGTAGCCCTGGGTACTGCCTTCTTGTCCGCTGGCTTCTCGTCTCCGCCGTGGATGTGCTCCACCAGCCGGTCAACCAGATCCCGCTTACGTCCGCCCAGCGGCAGCTTCTCCTCGCGCAGCATGTCCTTCAGTTCGGGGACCTTGCGCAGGTCCAGGGCGTCGCGGAGGGCTTCGGGGTCGTCGAGTTCGCGGAGTTTGGCCAGGTCGGGCTTGTCGGGGGCGTTCTTGACCGCTTTCGCCGGACTGGGCGCCTCCTTCTCGCGTGACCACCCGAATTTGGCCGCATAGGCTTTTGCGGCCGGATTGGATGTGCGGCCCTTGGACAGCCACCACTCTGCGAACGCCTCCGCGTAACCCTCTCGGGGGTCGTGCTTGCCGTAGGGGCTGAGGTCGTCGCGGGGGTGGAAACTCCCAGTCGGGTGCTCACGCTGATTGGCGATAACGTGGCCGTATTCGTGGGCGAGGTGGTAACGCAGTTCGGTCATGTCCGGCTCGGCAGCAGTCGGCATGAACCAACTCACAAAGCCGGTGCCGGAGTCCATTGGGGTGTCCTCGCGCCAGGCCCCGTTGAGTCTGATCTCATTGGGGCCGCCAGGGCTAGCCCTGCCAACTGGCGAAGTGAAACCGGGGAAGACGACACTCACTGGACGGTCTAGCGGTTGGGTCTGCTCTAGTTCGTCGAGGATGCGGGCCGCCTCGGTCAAGGCGCCATCGCTCACCTCGTCCTCGGCCGGCGTCCAGCCCTCCAGTTTGGGGCCCGGCGCGAACCGGCCAGACTGTGCAATCACCATGTTGCCGTTACGGCCAACCATGACGCGACTGCCGTCCGGGGCCGTGCGGGCCGCGATACCCTCGCCGAGTTTGCGTGCATACGCTTCGTTGCCA
>JBLNGJ010000064.1:0-3640 GCA_050264675.1 Micromonosporaceae bacterium | reverse complement strand
GACCCGCCAGCGGCCAGATCCACCTCGTCGACGCCGCGCGGCAGGTGCGCCGACCAGTCCGGCGCGGGTCGCCCGCCCGGGCCGGTCAGAGCCAGTCCTTGCGGCGGAACATGAAGTACAGAAAGCCCGACAACCCGAGCATCACCACTGTGGAGCTCCAGAAACCCCAGTGCTGGGCGAAGCCGGGATAGGGCACGTTCTGGCCGTAGAAGCCGGTGACCGCGGTCGGCACCGCGATGATCGCGGCCCAGCTGGTGACCTGCTTCATGATGACGTTGAGCCGGTTTCCGCGGACCGTGAGCCGGGTCTCCTGGATGTTCGAGATCAGGTCGCGCAGTGAGTCGGTCCACTCCGAGACCCGCAGCACATGGTCGTAGACGTCCTGGTAGTAGGGCATCAGGTGGTCATCGACGATGTCCAGGTCGCGGCGCATCAGCGCGTTGACGACCTCCCGCATCGGCAGCACGAGGCGGCGCAGGTGCACCAGTGTCTTGCGCAGCTCGAACGAGCGCCGCTGCATTGCGGCGTCGCTGGTCACCTCGTCGAAGAGACGGTCCTCCAACGCGTCGACCTCTTCGTCGAGGGCCTGGACAGCGTCGAACTGAGTGTCGACGACCACGTCAAGCAGCCCGTGCATGAGAAAGCCGACCCCGTTGCCGGCCAGGTTGGACTGCGCGTCCCACCGGCTGACCAGCGCGTCGATGTCGAAGCCGGCACCGTGCACGGTCACCATCGCGGTCGACGTGACGAAGACGTTCACCTCGTGCGCGTTCAGCACCCCGGTGTCCCGGTCGACCTGCACCGCGTAGGCCACCACGAACAAGTGCTCCGGGTAGTGGTCCAGCTTGGGCCGCTGACCCGCCTGCAGCGCGTCCTCCACCGCCAGCGCGTGCAGGCCGAGCTCGTCCCGGATCAGCTCGAGCGCGCTGGCATCGGGTGCGCACAGGTCGAACCAGACCGCCACGTCGGGGTCGCGCAGGTGCTCGGAGACCTCACCGACCGGGAAGCCCTCGGCGTGCAGCTTGCCGTCGCGGTAGCACCGGGTGCGCACCATACCGCCAGCCTAGTGCGGCTATCCGATCGGCTCGTACACCTCGGTCGCCCGGCGCAGGGCGCGATACACCTTGGCGAACTCGGCATGGTCGGTCGAGGCGTAGAGCAGCACCGCCACCCCCCGATGGTCGGCCCACAGCGTCAGCGGGGTGGGCCAGCGGCGGAAGCTGAACCACAGGCTCGCGCTCGCCACCACGGCGTAGACCGCGATGCTGAGCACCGCCAGCAGCGACGGGCCGGCCACCACCACGGCGACCGCGGCCAGCGCGGTCTCCACCGCGAGGATCTGGCCGGCGAACCACCGGGCCGCGTGCACCGAGCCGCACCGGCGGCCGAGCTGGGCGAGATCCGCTACGGCGTAGCGGCGGCCGTGCGCGTAGAACCACCGGTCGGTCACCAGGACGCCCCGGTAGCGCGGGTAGAAGACCCGGGTCGTGCGTTCGTCCAGCTGAGCACTCATCGCCGTCCTCCTTCCGGCTGCCGTGGCTGCGGCCAGGGCCGGTGACATCACGCTAGGCCGGCCATTGAGGAGGGTCATCCCTCACGGACGACCCCTGCGGCTACTACAAATGCACTACTCGCCAGTAAGGCTTCCAGCGGCTCAGTCGAGACCGCGACGGCGGGCCTCGGCGACGAACTCGGCCTGCCGGTGGACGTTCCACTTGGCGTAGATGCTGCGCAGGTGGGCCCGCAGCGTCTGGATGGAAATCTTCAGTGTCTTCGCCACCTGCTCGATGTTCATGCCCTTCTCCAGGCCGTGGGCGGTGGCCCGGGCGGCCCGCAGCTCGGCCGGGGTGAGGCCGTGGGCGACGGCGCCCGGCAGTGGAGCGGCGACGGAGTGGCTGACCAGCAGGTCGCCGATGGACGCGGCGATGGGGTTCTCGGTACCGGCGGCACGCTGGGCCGGTCCGCGCTGCACCGCCTGCCGGATCCGCTCGACGAGCACGTCGATGCCATCGCCCTTGGCCACCCAGTCGGAGGCACCGCTGCGCTGGGCTCGCAGCTTACGACGGATCTCTTCGGAGTGCTCGACTGATGGATCTGTCCACTTTGTCCAGATGAGCACTTGCGAGGCCGGGCTGATCCGAACCAGCTCGGAGACGAGGTCGATCGCGTCCACGTCGCGGCCCAGACCGACGTCCACGATGATGACCGCGGGCCGCTCGGCCTCGACCAGATCCCGGGCGGGCGCCGGGTCGGTCGCGATGCCGGCGCAACGCAGGTCGGGCTCGTCGTTGAGACGGTGGCACAGCAGCTCACACAAGGGAAGGTCGTCATCGACGATGACGACCTTGGCGGGTGGCACCCCATCGTTGTACCACTCAGTCCCGCGGCACCGGAAGCTCCGATACGCGGAGGAAGAAATCGCAGATACTGGTCAGCCGCCGGCGGTACTCGTCGAGGTCGGCCGGCTTGACCACGAACGCGTTGGCATGCCCGGCGTAGGCGGCACGAACGTCCACATCGGCGGCCGAGCGCGAGAGCACGACCACCGGCGTCGCCTGGATCGCCTCGGTCTCCCGGATCGTCTTGAGCACCGACTCACCACCGCCGGCGAGCTTCCAGTCCAGCAGCACCAGCGCCGGCCGGGCCGCCGTGGTGTAACCGTGCTCGCGCCGCAGATAGGCGTTCGCCTCGAAGGCCCTCGGCAGCACCTCGGTCACCACTGCGTACTCGTTGAGTACGGAGTCGAGGCGCTCCACGTCCTGCTGCTCGTCCTCGACGACGAGGACCAGCCGGGGTGTCCCGTTACTCATGGCGCTGCATCGAAAAGTCGGGGATGGTGAACCGGAAGGTTGCGCCTTGGTCCAGTTCGGACTCGGCCCAGATGCGTCCACCGTGCCACTCGACGATGTTGCGGCAGAAGTGCAGACCGATGCCGGTGCCCGGTACGCCCATCTCCGGGTCGCGCACGTACGGCTCGAAGATCCGCTCGAGCAGGTCGGGTTTGATGCCCATGCCGTTGTCCCGCACCGCGAACATCCATCCGGTGGCGTAACGGTCGGCGGTCACGTTCACCAGCACCTGGTCGCCGACGCGGCCGTACTTGCAGGCGTTCTGCAACAGGTTCTGGAACAGGAAACCCAGCAACGCCTCGTCTGAGGCGACCGCCGGCAGGTCGCCGCGGGTGACCGTCGCGGTGTTGACGAACCGGTCCACCGACCGGAGGATCGCGTAGGACTCGTCAAAGGCTTTGTTGGCCCGCACGGTTGCCCGGATCTGACGGTTGCCCTGCAGCGTCGAGGTGCGCAGCAGACCTTCGGTGCGCTTGTTCATCCACACCGAGTTGGCCACGATGCGCTGCAGCAGTTCGGCGACGCGTGGGCCGTGCGCCTCGGTGACCAGTCGGGCGGCCTCCTGCGCGTTCATCAGGATGTTCTGCATCGGCGTCTTGAAGTCGTGCGCGGTGTAGTCGATGAAGCGCTCGAGCAGGCCGGTGGCCCGCCGCTGCTCCTGCTCGAGGCGCTTACGCTCGGAGATGTCGCGGGCGATGCCGGCGGCGGCGATGATCCGGCCGGTCGCGTCGCGTACCGGTGAGATGGACAGCGACACCTCGATGAGCTCGCCGTTCTTGCGTCGCCGGATG
>JBLNGJ010000063.1:0-3414 GCA_050264675.1 Micromonosporaceae bacterium | reverse complement strand
CGGTCGTGGCGGAACCGGGTAGCCTCAGCATGGGCATCCAACTCTGGCCGCACGACGACGACTCACCCGTGGTCAGGACCGTGACCTACCACAACGTGGCTGACTCCCCGCTCACCGTGGCGTTGACCACCGAGGTCGCCACGCCCTACGGCGATCCGGCGCCGCCCGGCATGTTCACGCTGTCTACCACCGAGCTCGTCGTGCCGGCGGGCGGTCGTGCGCAGGCCACGCTCACCGTCGACAGCCGCGGCGGCGTGCCCATCGGCTCTTACACCGGGCGGATCCAGGCGACGGCCGGCGAGGCGGCGGCACTGACCACGCCCTTCGTGATCGAGGTCGAGGGCGAGCGCTACGGCGTGACGTTGCGGCACATCGACGCGGCCGGCAACGAGGCCGCGAGCTACTACACGGAGCTACTCCGTAGCGACATGTACGACCTCCGGCAGGTCTGGGATCGGGCCGGCGCGGTGACCATCCGCGTGCCCAAGGCAACGTACGCGCTCAACTCGATGGTGATGACCGATCCCGAGACACCGACCGAGCAGTACAGCATGTTCGCCTACCCGCTGCTGCGTGTGGACCGGGACCTGACCATCGATATCGACGCCCGCCAGGGCCAGCGGTTGCGGTTTACGACACCGCAGCCGGCAGAGCCGGCGGCCCTCAACGTCGGCTTCGACGGCCGGACCGCCTGGGGCGTCTATGGCTGGCAGTTCACGCACCCGTCGGACACCGGGATCACGACCCGCCACCTCGGGCCGACGGCGCCAAAGACTGAGTTCATCGGGCGGGTGGAGGCCATCCTGGCCCAGCCGGACGGGAACCGTGACTTCGCCGGCAGCCCGTACCGCTACAACCTGGCGTGGTATACACCCGGTGTGCTGCCCACCGGGTTCACCGGTACGGTGCGCCCCGGCGACCTGGCCGCCGTGCAGGAAACCTACCTGGCCCAGGCCTCCGGGCTGGTGGCTCAGAAGTACACCGCGGCGTTCCCCACGCTGGCCGACTGGATGAGCCCGGGATGGTTCGGGGACTCATACTCGGAGCGGTTCGACGTGCCGGCCAGCCGGACCGAGTACTTCCATGCCCGTGATGTGCGATGGCACCAGACGGTGGCCGAGTTCGTCGCCGACGGCGACGCGCCCTGGTTCAACCAATGGACCAGCCAACCGGTCGAGTATCGGGCCGGCCACCGATACGACGTGCGCTGGCACGGCGCCGTCTTCGGACCCAGCACGGCAAGCGGACCGGTCGGCCGCACCATGTACTACCTTTCCGTCTCGGTTCCGATGTTCAGTGACGGCACCGCCGGGCACCTGGGCCAGGGGCAGGTCGACACGACCCGGACCGCGCTCTACCGCAATGGCCGGCTGCTCGCCGAGGATCTCTACTCGCCCGGGTACCTCTGGGTCGAGATAGCTCCGGAGGCGGCGGACTATCGGCTCACCGCGGACGTGACCCGTGGCTATGGAGACGTGTCCACCCGGATCTCGGTGGCCTGGACATTCGAGTCCGGATGGACCGGTGAGGAGTACGCCGCGGTTCCCGTCATGGCCGTGCGGTACCGGCCGACGCTCGACGTCACAAACACGGCTCCCGCCGGCCACCGCTTCACCATCCCGGTGACCGTGGAGGGCGCCGCCGGCGGCGTCCAGACGCTGGCCGTGCAGGTCTCCTACGACGACGGCGTCAGCTGGCGGCCGGCGAGCCTGACGCGGTCGCGCGATGGATGGTCCGCCAGCGTGACCCACCCGGCCGGCCCCGGCCACGTGTCGCTGCGCGCCCAGGCCACCGCCGGCCGCGGCGCCCCGGTGCAACAGACGATCATCCGCGCTTACCACATCGCATGATCACTTCGCCGGGGAGGGGCGCGCCTCTCCCCGGCGGCGGGACGTGTGGCCCCGGTTGGCGCCCGCGTGCAGCGTGCCAGCGGCGTGCGGCGTGCTGGCCGCGTACGGCTAACGCCGCGGTCCGGACGGGCCGCCCGAGGGACCTCGGGTGACGGATTCAAGCGTTCGCACGGCCGCGTCGACCTTCTGTCGGTCGAGCGCGACGACCAACTCGGCGATGCCCTCGTGGATGAGCTGCTTGCCCACGCCGCCGGTGAGCCCGAGAAGGGCCGCGACCGGTCGGTTCTCGGCCAGGTAATAGGCGCTGAACTCATGAATCCCACGATCGAGGGCGGCCTGAGCGAGCAGTTCCACCAGCGCGGTGGCCAACCCGATCCGGCGCCACGCCGGGTCGACGGCGACGGCGATGTCGGCGATGCCGTCGCTCACGACCTCGTACCGGGCGATGGCCACCCCGCGACCGGTGCACTCGTCGGCCGCGGCCAACGCAAACCGGCGTTCGTAGTCGAGTGTGGTCAGTCGGTTGAGGAGGGCCGGGGTCAGATGAGGCGGACCGCTGAGGAAGCGGCGCCGCAGGGTGTCCGGGTCGGCGGTGGCGATCGCCTCGGCTAACCGCGGCGCATCAGCCGGGATCAACGGCCGGATCGCGACGGCGCGGCCGTCGCGGAGCCGCAGCCGGCGTTCGTACTCGCGCGGGTAGCCGGGTGGCACACTGGCCGGACTCAACGTGAGTTCCACATGAGCATGGTGGGGCGAAACGAGACCAGCCGTCATGGGCCAACCGGCCGTAGAGCAGCGACTCTTGGCCCGGCTGGAGTCGGCGCGGAGAGCCCAGGCCGGTGGCAAAGGGTCAATCGGATCGGTGCCTGGGCCCTGTCGCGGTGGTCGACCTGTCGGCACGGTCGACATATGACGGAACTGGTGCACTCATGGCCAATCGATGACCTCGGCCCTGAGACCGTGCGCGGGTCGCCCTGCAGCTTTCGGCGAAGACCGCCCAGGGCAACTATGCGTCGCGTTCCGGTCGCGGATCGGGAACGGCCGGGTCGTTGGACCTTGTCGGCGGGGACCGGTGTGCCCTGACTACGGCCTGGTGCCCGACAGATAGTGAGGGTGATGGCATGTGTCGCTCGACCTGCGGCGTGGGCGGATCGAGTGGGACTTAGGTGGTCGGTGGCGGCCGTGAGAGGTGAGGAACGATGCGTGCGATGCGGCTCGGCAGGGTCGCCGGGATCCCGATTGGTGTGCACTGGTCTGTTCTGGTGATCATGGTGCTGCTGGCGCAGGGCTTGGCGATGTCGGTGCTGCCGGCCAGCGCCGCCGGGTATGCCGCGCTGCTGTACTGGGTGGTGGCGCTGGTGGTTGCGGTGGTGTTCATGGCTTCGTTGCTGGCGCACGAGCTGGCGCATGCACTGGTCGCTCGGCACTACGGCGTCCGGACCCGGCGGATCACCTTGTGGCTCCTTGGCGGTGTGGCGGAGCTGGACGGACAGGCCCCGAGCGCCCGTGGCGATTTGCTGATCGCTGCGGCGGGTCCGTTGGCGAGCCTGTCGGCCGGCGTAGC
>JBLNGJ010000062.1:0-3073 GCA_050264675.1 Micromonosporaceae bacterium | reverse complement strand
CGGCCGGCCGGGATCAGCGCCGGCCGGGCCGGCGACCCCGGTAGAGGCGGCCCCACCCACCCGCACCGGCGAGGTGCAGCGCGAGACAGAGCAGCCCAGCCGTGGTGAGGAACCCGGCCGTGAGCACGCTGCCCAGGCTGGTGTTGGCCAGATCGAGCACGAGCACCAGGGCGAAGAGCACGGCGGCGATGACCGCGAACACAGTGACCTCCGGGGGATAAGGGTGTGGTGCACTCCGACGTGGACATACCCACCGCGGCCCGGGTCCACGCGCAACCGGACACGCCGGCGCACCAGGGTCCACGCCCAGGGTCCACGCCCAGGGTCCACGCCCAGGATCCTTGCCCAGGGTCCACGCACCCGCACCAGCGCGACCTACGCCTCGGCCGGCTACGGTGGCCCGGTGACCGCAGACCCGCTCACCGGTGCGGCGCAGGTGCTCGCGGCCGCGTCCGATCACCCGTACGCGAGGTTCGCCGTCAGCATGGCCATCACCCCCGAGGTGGTCGGCCTGGCCGTGGCGGACGCGCAGCTGTGGTGTGTGCAGACGCCGTTCGGCCGGATCGGGCATGGCCTGGGCGACGTGTCCGCGGTGCTGGGTCTGCTGGCGCAGGCGGCGGATGCCGCGCTGCTGGACGGCGTGCGTTGGGTGAACCTGCCGCGCCTTCCGGCCGGCGCGGTGCCGGCCGGCTGGCAGCGCAGCGACGATTGGGACTTCCGGTGGACCACCCGCGAGCCGCCTGTCCAACCTGGACAGGACCGGGTCATGGTCCTGGACGAGGTCGCCGCACCGGCGGTGAACGCACTGCTGGACCTGGTCATGCCCGAGACGCCGGTGCGACCGGGCCGCCGGCTGGTGCGGCGGTTCTACGGCATCTGGGACGCCGGGACGCTCGTCGCCTGCGCCGCTGACCGCAGCTCGGCGACGGTCGGCGTGATCGGGGCGGTCGCGGTGCACCCGGACCATCGACGGGCCGGCCTCGGCAGCGCGATCTCCGCGGCGCTGACCACCCGGCTGCGACGCGAGCACGGCCTGGTGGGCCTGGGTGTGTTCGCCGGCAACGAGCCGGCAACCCGGGTCTATGAACGCCTGGGCTACCGCGACGCGGTGGCGGTCACCTCACTCCGCCCGCAAGCTTGCCAAGATCGCGCCGATCATGACCTGGTGGAGGCGACGCGCCGCCGACAAGGTACTTAAGTTCATGATCGACTGGACGGGGCCCCGGACGGGGGCGGGGCGTCGACACCGGCTTCCCGGCGCTGCTGGGCGGTGATCGGGGTCGGGGCGCCGGTGAGCGGGTCGAAGCCGCCGCGGGTCTTGGGGAACGCGATCACCTCGCGGATCGAGTCGGCCCCGGCGAGCAGCATGCACACCCGGTCCCAGCCGAACGCGATGCCACCGTGCGGTGGTGGCCCGTACTTGAACGCCTCGAGCAGGAAGCCGAACTTCTCCGCCGCCTCCTCTGCGGTGATGCCGAGCAGATCGAAAACCCGCCGCTGCACGTCGGCCTGGTGGATACGGATCGAGCCGCCGCCGATCTCATTGCCATTGCAGACGATGTCGTAGGCGTAGGCCAGCGCCTCGCCCGGCGCGGACTCGAAGCGGTCGGCCCACTCGTCGTTGGGCGAGGTGAACGGGTGGTGCACCGCGGTCCAGCCGCCGCCGGTCCCATCCGGCAGCACGGCAGCGGGCTCGAACATGGGCGCGTCGACCACCCAGCAGAACTCCCAGGCGCCCTCATCGATCAGGCCGCAACGCCGGGCGATCTCGATCCGGGCGGCACCGAGCAGTTCCTGCGCCTCGCGCCGGTGCTCGGCCGCGGCGAAGAAGACCGCGTCGCCCGGCTTGGCCCCGACCGCGTCGGCCAGGCCGGCGAGGTGGGCCGCGGCGAGGTTCCGCGCGACCGGACCGCGGGCCTCGCCGGTCTCCGCGTCGAGCACGACGTACGCGAGCCCGCGCGCGCCCCGGGCCTTGGCCCAGTCCTGCCAGGCGTCGAGCTCCTTGCGGGTCTGGCCGGCACCGCCCGGCATGACCACCGCGCCGACATACCCGCCGGCCCTGATGGCGGCGGAGAAGACGCGGAACTCGGTGTCGCGCAGGAACTCGGTCAGGTCCGAGAGCTCGAGTCCGTAGCGCAGGTCCGGCTTGTCGGAACCGTAGCGGGCCAGCGCCTCGTGCCAGGTCAGCCGCGGGATCGGACGGTCGATGGTGACGCCGGCGAGCTCCGCCCAGAGTGCCGCCACGATCTCCTCGGAGAGCTCGATGACGTCGTCCTGGGTGACGAAGGACATCTCCACGTCGAGCTGGGTGAACTCGGGCTGGCGGTCGGCCCGGAAGTCCTCGTCGCGGTAGCACCGGGCGATCTGGTAGTAGCGCTCCAGCCCGGCCACCATGAGCAGCTGCTTGAACAGTTGCGGGGACTGCGGCAGCGCGTACCAGGTGCCCGGCTGCAGGCGCACCGGGACGAGGAAGTCCCGCGCGCCCTCGGGGGTCGACCGGGTCAGCGTCGGCGTCTCGACCTCGTGAAAGTCGCGCTCCTGCAGCACCCGGCGGGCGATCTGGTTGGCCCGGCTACGTAGGCGCAGCGCCGCCGCCGGCCCGCTGCGGCGTAGGTCCAGGTAGCGGTAGCGCAGGCGGACGTCATCGCCGGCGTCGACGTGGTCATCGACCGGCAGTGGCAGCGCGGCGGCCTCCGAGAGCACCACCAGCTCGGCCACGATCACCTCGATCTCACCGGTGGGCAGGTCGGGGTTCTCGTTGCCGGGTGGACGCAGCGCGACCTCGCCGGTGATCCGTACGCAGAACTCATTGCGCAGAGCATGTGCCTCAGCCGACTCCCGGAACACCACCTGCGCCACGCCCGATGCGTCCCGGAGGTCGACGAAGGTGACGCCGCCGTGGTCGCGCCGCCGGGCGACCCAACCGGCGAGGGTCACCGTCGACCCGGCATCGCCCGCGCAGAGACGGCCGGCATCGTGGGTACGGATCACGGGTTCTCCTCGGTCGGTGGCGGGCCGGAACGGCCTCGGGCGCGGTCGTGGGCCGGTTCCTGCGCATTCTCGCAGTCCCGGC
>JBLNGJ010000061.1:0-10835 GCA_050264675.1 Micromonosporaceae bacterium | reverse complement strand
GCGTACGCTGCGCGCCGTCTTCGACGACCTCGCCCAGCACTGGCCGCTACTGGAGCGGCGCCTGCGCGATGAGCACGGGGAGCTACGCCGCTACGTCAACGTCTACGTCGATGGGGAGGAGTGCCGTCGCCTGGACGGGCTGGCCACGCCCGTGCCCGATCCAAGCGAGATCCTCGTCGTGCCGAGCGTGGCGGGCGGGTGACCGGGTGATGGGCGGCCGGAGGCCCGCGTGAAGGTCGTCGACGATCTGCCCGGGATCTACTGGGTGCGGTCCCTCGGTGAACCGCGCGATGGTCCCGGCGCGGTCAGCAGCGGTGCGCCGGAGTCCGCGTCGGAGATCTTCGTCGCGGTCCGGGCGGCCGAACCCAGCGAGGTGGCGGTGCGGGTGCACGCCCAGCCGGGCACGGACCGCCGGCGTACCCAGTTCGAGCGGGAGCTCGCCACGCTCGCCGCGTTGGCCGACGATCCCTTCGTGATCGATCTCTACGAGGTCGGCGTGACCGCGGCTGGTCGACCGTATTTGGTCATGGAGTTCTGCTCGGCCGGCTCCCTCGCCGACCACATGGTCCACCGAGGTCGATGGTCGACCGCGGATGTGCGGATGGTGGGCATCAAGATCGCCGGTGCGTTGGCCCGGGCGCAGGCCCAACACGTCCTGCACGGCAACGTCAAGCCCACCAACATCCTCATCAACGACTACGGCGAGCCGGTGCTCAGTGACTTCGCGCTGCGGGTGGTTGCGGCGGGGACCAGCCCAACCAGCGCGGCGGCCCGTCCGTACGCGGCACCCGAGGCGTTCCTGCCCGAGCTGATGACCCCGGCCGCCGACGTGTTCTCGGTCGGTGCGGTGCTCTATGCGTTGCTCACCGGCGGCCCGCCAGCACCGGCCCACCCCGACGGCGTGGTCGCGGGCGAGGAGCTGCCGAACCTGGCCGGGGTGCCATGGGCGTTCATGGCGGTGCTGCGCCGGGCCATGGCGCTTGACCCGATCAACCGCTACCGCAACGCGGAGGAGCTGTACGCCGCGCTGTACGACAGCCCGGAGTGATCGGCCGTACCTGGTGTCAGGACGCCGGTCCCGCCGCGTACCCCGGCATGGGGTAGCCGGCGAGCAGCTCAGCCACTTGTGCGGCGATGCGCTCCAGGGTGGCCTCGTCCTCCTTGAGCGCGGCGTCGACCGATTCGTCGATCCACGCCGCGACCTGCGGCATCTGCGCCTCGGTCAGGCCCCGGGTGGTCAGTGCCGGGGTGCCGATGCGCAGGCCGGACGGGTCGAACGGCTTGCGCGGGTCGTAGGGCACGGTGTTGTAGTTCGTCTCGATGCCGGCCCGGTCCAGCGCCCGGCTGGCCGGCTTGCCGGCGATGCCCTTGCCGGTGAGGTCGATGAGGATCAGGTGGTTGTCGGTGCCGCCGGAGACCAGGTCGAAGCCCCGCTCGGTCAGCGCGGCCGCAAGCGCCCTGGCATTGGCGACCACCTGGTGGGCGTACGCGGAGAACTCCGGCGTGGCCGCCTCGCGCAGCGCGGCCGCGATGCCGGCGGTGGTGTGGTTGTGCGGTCCGCCCTGCAGGCCGGGGAAGATCGCCTTGTCCAGCGCAGCGGCGTGGTCGGCGTCCGACATCACCATCGCGCCGCGCGGCCCGCGCAGCGTCTTGTGGGTCGTGGTCGTGATGACCTGGGCGTGGCCGACCGGCGACGGGTGGGCGCCACCGGCGATCAGGCCCGCGATGTGGGCGATGTCGGCGACCAGGACGGCGTCGACCTCCCGGGCAACCGCGGCGAACGCCGGGAAGTCGATGGTGCGCGGGATGGCCGTGCCGCCGCAGAAGATGAGCTTCGGCCGTTCGCGCCGGGCCAGGTCGCGTACCTCATCCAGGTCGACCCGGCCAGACTCGCGTCCAACGCCGTACTGCACCGAGCGGAACCACTTGCCGGTGGCCGAGACCGGCCAACCGTGGGTGAGGTGCCCGCCCATCGGCAGGGCCATGCCCATCACGGTGTCACCGGGCGCGGCGAAGGCCAGGTAGACGGCGAGATTCGCCGGCGAACCCGAGTACGGCTGAACGTTGGCGTGGTCGACTCCGAACAGGTCGCGGGCGCGCTGCGCGGCCAGGGTCTCGATCGGATCGATGTACTGCTGGCCCTCGTAGTAGCGCCGACCCGGATAACCCTCGGAGTACTTATTGGTCAGTACGCTGCCGGTCGCCTCGAGCACCGCCGTCGATACGCAGTTCTCCGACGGGATCAGCCGCAGCTTGTCGTGCTGGCGGGCCGCCTCGGCCTCGATGAGACCAGCCAGCTCTGGGTCGGCGGCGGTGAGGCTGGGCAGGGCTGGTACGTGCATCGGCTCAGCTTAGACCCCGCTCCAGACGGGACACGCGAGTCGTAGGCCGCTGCTAGTCTCCGACGCCATGAGCCAGCCGTACCCCCCGGACCAGGACGGCACGCAGCCACCGCTGCCGGGGCAGTATCCGCCGCCGGCTCAGTACGCACCGCCGGCTCCATACGGATCACCGGCGCCGTACCCGGCACCTCCGGGGTACTACCCGACCCAGCCGTTCCCACCGGCGGCGCCGAAGCCGGGCGTGAACGGCTTCGCCGTCGCGGCGCTGGTGTTGGGCATCTGCGGCGGCCCGTTGCTCTCGGTCATTTTCGGCATCATCGCCCTGCGCCAGATCCGGCGAACCGGTCAGCAAGGTCGGGGCATGGCCATCGCCGGGTTGGTGCTCTCGGCCGTCTGGGTGCTCGCGATCGCGATCGGTGTCGCGGTCGCCCTCGCCACCGGCACTACCCGGGACTCCACCGGCCAGCTCACCGGCTCCGGCCGCGTCGCGATCAGCGACCTCGAGCCGGGCGACTGTGTCAACAACATCGAGGAGGACCGGCTCGTCGCGAAGGTCGACGCGGTGCCGTGCAGCCAGCTGCATAGCGCGGAGGTGTTCGCCGTCTTCGACCTGACCGGGTCGAGCTTCCCCGGTGACTCGACCGCGAACGACCAGGCCGAGCAGGGCTGCCTTGACCGGCTGGACGACTACGCCCCGGACGCCGTCAACGACGAAGGGCTCGACCTGTTCTACTTCGCCCCGAACGCCAACTCGTGGAGTCGCGGCGATCGCGAGGTCGTGTGCCTGGCGCTGGATTCCAACAAGCGGACCGGGTCGCTGCGCGCCTGAGGTCACCACGCAGGCGCGTCGACCTCGGGCTCGCCGCCAGGCACTCTTGTGAATGCAATGCTAGCATTGCGGGCGCGGAGGTGGGTATGGCGACCCTGACGATCAGAGATCTGGATGACGGGGTCAAGGCTCGGCTCCGGGTGCGTGCGGCCCATAACGGTCGGTCGATGGAGGCCGAGGCTCGGGCGATCCTCGCGGAGGTGCTGGCCGAGTCAAGTACGCGCGGGCTCGGAAGCCGAATCCGCCGACGCTTCGCCGACCTTGAGGACGGGGCTATTGAGCTGCCACCGCGCAGTGAGCCGCCACGGGCGGCGGACTTCACCACATGATCGTGCTAGACACCAACGTCATCTCGGAACTGATGAATGCGCGTGGTGACTCGCGCGTGGCATCGTGGGTTGACCAGCAGCCGGTCCAGGAGGTCCACCTCACCGCGGTCACGGCGGCCGAACTGCGCTACGGCGTTGCCCGCCTCGCGGACGGACGACGCAAGAACGACCTGGCCGACCGCGTCCGGCGCATGCTCGAAGAAGACTTCGGTGGCCGCGTCCTTTCGTTCAACGACCAAGCGGCTATGCACTATGCGGGCATCGTCGCCGACCGGGAGCGGCGTGGCGCGCCCATCAGCATGGCCGACGCACAGATCGCGGCAATCTGCCGCCATCACGGTGCCGAACTCGCCACGCGTAACACCAAGGACTTCGTCGGCGCCGGCATTCCCGTCGTCGACCCCTGGTCGCCCTAGATCGTGAGGGGTGGTCAGCTGACGCGGACGGCGAGCTTGCCCAGCGTCCCGTTGGCGAAATCGTTGAACGCCTGCGGCACCTCGTCGAGCGCGTAGGTGCGGCTGACCGGCATCCGCATCCGGCCACCGGCGATCTCGCCGGCGAGCGTCTCCAGTAACGGACGCACCGGCGTCGCGAAGATGGACGTGACCGTGATGGGGCGCTCGCCGAACGCCTCCTGGCCCTGGCCGAGCAGGGTGGCCAGCCGGCCGCCGGGGGCGAGCAGGTCGGCGAGCGCGAACGGGTCGCCGGCGGCGTGCAGCGCGGCATCGACCCCGTCCGGAGCGATCGCGCGTACCTGGCTCGGCACGTCACCGGTGTAGTCCACGACGTGCGTGGCACCGAGGCTGCGCACGTGTTCGGTCTCGGTGCCCGGCGCGGCGGTGGCGATGACCGTCGCACCCCGGGCGGCGGCGAGTTGGATCGCGATGGCGCCGACCCCACCGGTCGCCCCGGAGATCAGCACCGTCTCGCCCGGCTTGGGGGCGAGCGCGTCGATCGAGTTGGTCGCGGCCGCGCCGGCCAGCCCGATCACCCCGGCAGTCGCGTGGTCGAGCCCGGCCGGGATCGGGGCCACGTTCGGGCCTTCGGGCAGCACCACGTACTCGCCGAAGCCACCCTCGTTGAGCGGAAACGTCATGACCACACCGAAGACGTCGTCGCCGACGGCGAAGCCGGTGACGCCGTCGCCGACCTGATCGACCGTGCCGGCGAAGTCCTTGCCCAGCACGATCGGGAACCGGTGCTCCATCATGCCCTTGAAGAAGCCACGGGTCAGCGCGTTGTCGAATCCGTTGAGCGACGAGGCGCGGACTTTGACCCGGATCTGGCCCGGCCCCGCGGTTGGGGTCGGCACCTCGGTCACCGTAGGCGCGGATCCGTAGTCCTCGGTGATGACAGCGCGCATCGTCCGCTCCTTCGTGGGCGTCAGCGGTGGTGGCCCAGCACTGTGGACCGCGATCACGCTAACCCGCTGGTCGTACCGGCGAACCATCCGTCCAGCCGGCACTGGCTGGCGCCGACGGTTGCTCGGCACCGGCCGAACGTCGCGTGGCCGGTCGCGCCGGCGCATGGGCACAGCACGCCGCACCGGTCATCCGGTCGGAAATCGCCATCGATGGGGATTACCCAGTCGTCGCGGTCATCAGGCAGAGTTGACATATGCCCATCCGAGCAGGGCTTGTCTCCACTGTGGAGACGGCTGCTGCCGTCACCACCGCGGTGGCGCTCGCCTGCGTCGTCGGCATGCTGGTCGTGATCCGCGCTCTGCCGGCTCCGGCGCGCCGCCCGTACCACTGGCTGGTCGGCGGGGTGGTGACCGGCGTGGCCGGCCATCTCGTGGCCGCCGGGATGATCCATCAAGGGGCACGCGTCACCGGCGTTTCGGCCGCGGTGGCGTCGCTCGGCGTCGGCGCGGCGATCCCGCTCGCCGGGGGCCTGCGCGGTCTGCTCGGGCCCAGCGCCGGTCGCGGACCCATGCTGCGCCACCTCGTCGACGGCCTCATCGTCGGTGCCTGCATCTTCTTCATCGGCTGGCTCGTCTTCAATCAACCAGCGGGACGAGCTGCCCGAGCTCTGCCTCAACCGGGGCTTCATGGTGATCGCCGCGCCGGACTGGATCGCCGCGTGGTTGGCGGGCATCGCCGCGATGACGGTCGCCCGCTCGGTGCCGCCGCGCCGGGTGCCCATGCTCGCCTCGGCCGGGGTGGTGCTGACCGCGGGCTGCCGGCCGAGCGGGTCGAGGCTCTCCTCACTGAAGGTCCGGCTGGTCTGTCCCGCGAGCGCCGAGAGACTGGCGGAGCGGTCTCCCCGCGCTGAACCGGCACGCGTGCTGCACAGTGGACGGGTGCCCCCCTCGGCCGCGCTGCTCGTCTGTGCCGCGATCGGCACCATCATCACGGCGGCGAGCGCCTCCGTGCTGTTGGTGACCGCGCCGAAGACCGACAGCGCGGTCGTGCCCGGCGGCGGACCCACCCCGCACCGGGGCGCCTTGGTCGCCGCCCGGGCCTGCCGATGGCTGGGCGTGGGCGTGGCCGTGGCCGGCCTGGGCCTGCTCGCGATCGCCGTTGCCGGCTGGTGGGCCGGCACCCCGCCGCGGTTGCTCGCGGTGATCGCGGCCACGACCGCGGTCGCCGCCGCCGCGCCGCTCGGCGTCGGCATCGCCCAGATCTCCACCACCGTGCTCACCAGCGCAGTCCGGTTGCGGATCGCACTGGACTCGGTGGTGCTCGGCGCCTCGGTGCTCTACGTCTTGTGGATCCTCATCCTCCAGGACACCACTTTCCCGCGGCTGCGGGTGGACACGCTGCTGATCGGCGTCGTCGTGCCGGCCGTCGTGGGCGCGAGTGTGATCGGGTTGGTACTCGCCGCCGTGGTGACCCGCGGCGAGTACGGCTACGGCACCTGGCTGGTCGGCTCGGGCGTGATCGTGGCGACGCTGGCCCTTTGTGGCCTGGCCGCGTCGCTGCGCTTTGCGCCCGAATGGGCCCCGGTCGCGGTCATCGCCGGGGCGGCCGCGTGCGCGGTGCTCGCCCCGGCCGGCCTGCTGGCGCCGGTGGCCCGGGGTCGCCGCCCCGGCCGGCCGCCGCTGGCGCTGGCGCTGACGCTCTGCGCGGTCGTCGCCGACTGCGCCGCCGCGCTCTTCGAGGTGATCCGCAACCGCGAGCTGGGTCCGGGCGGCGTGGTGCTGGCCTGCGTCGTGGCCATCGCGCTGGCGGCCCGACAGTCGCTGTTCCAGCTCGACGAGCGCCGCTACAGCCAGCGCCTGGCCGAGAGCGAAGCGCACTTTCGGGTGATGGCGCACACCGACTCGCTCACTGGGCTGGCCAACCGGCGTGACCTCATGCGGGCGTTGCATGAGGAGGCCGTCGGCGGGCCGCCGTGTGTTCTGCTCGCCATCGACCTCGACGGCTTCAAGAACATCAACGATATGCGGGGGCACGACCTCGGCGACGCGGTGCTGGTCGAGGTGGGTCGGCGGCTGCGGGTCAACCTGCGCCGTGGCGATCTCGCCGCCCGGCTGGGCGGGGACGAGTTCGCGGTGCTCATGTGGGCCAGACAGGAGCAGGCGTATGCGATCGCCCAACGGCTGCTCGCCGCCGTCTGTGCCCCGTACGACCTGCCCCAAGGCACCGTCTACCTCACCGCGAGCATGGGTCTGGCCAGTGGCTCCACCGCGCACGACGTGGACTCCCTGCTACGCAACGCCGACCTGGCGCTGCGCTTCGCCAAGCAGCGGGGCAAGGACCGGCTGGAACGCTACGACGCGGCCTACGACGAGTGGTTGCGCCGGCGCATCACGGTCGAGCAGGAGCTGCGCGGCGCTGCCCACCGCGGCGAGCTCTACCTGGCCTACCAACCGGTGGTCGCGCTGCCGGATCGCCGCCCGGTCGGCATGGAGGCGCTGCTGCGCTGGCACCATCCGCAGCTCGGTCACGTGGCACCGGGGGAGTTCATCCTGGTGGCCGAGGAGTCCGGGCTGATCGGCGAACTCGGCGCCTGGGTGCTGCACGAGGCGTGCCGGCAGCTGGCCAAGTGGCGGCAGGCCGGGCATGACCTGTGGGTCTCGATCAACGTTTCGGTCCGCGAGCTGCATGAGCCGGAGTACGCCGAGCGCCTGGTCAGCGCGTTGCACACGCATCACGTGCCGGCCGAGCGGATCGTGCTCGAGGTCACCGAGCACGCGGTCGCCCGGGACCTGGCCGAGCTCGCCGGCGCGCTGGGCGGCCTGCGCGAGGTCGGGGTGCGCATCGCGCTGGACGACTTCGGGGCGGGCTACTCCTCGCTGGGTCAGCTGCACCGGTTGCCGGTGGACATTCTCAAGATCGATCAGGCCCTGGTCGCCGACGCGATGCCGGATGCCCGGTCGGCCAGCCCGGTCGCTCCCTTGATCGATGTGGTGGTCCGGCTGGGTCAGCGGCTGGGGCTGCAGGTCATCGCCGAGGGAGTCGAGGCGGACGCGCAGCTGGTGGTCGTCGAGGAGGCGGGTTGCGGGTACGGCCAGGGCCACCTGTTCGGCCTGGCGATGCCGAGCGAGGACATCAACGCCCTGCTCAACGCGGGTACGAGAAGCTGGAGCGGGCTGCCCGTTACCTTGCCGTAATCTGCCCGTGGACCACCATGTGAGACGGGTTGACTCGCGGCTTGAGATGGGAAACCCTCGAATTCCGCCCCTCCAACGTAAGGCACCACGATGACCAAGTCACCGGCCGAGCCCACCGCGCCCCGACCGGGCGCCGTCCCCAGCCCGCTCACCGTCGCTGCCGGCCTACGCGCCCATCCGCCCGCGACCGGCGCAGCGCGCCCGGCGTCGCCGGCCCGGACCGGGGCCGTCGCCGAACCGGTCAGCGGAGCCCAGGCGCTGGTCCGATCGCTTGAGGCGCTGGGCGTGCAGACCGTCTTCGGCATCCCCGGCGGGGCGATCCTGCCCGCCTACGATCCGCTCTTCGACTCGCGGGTGCGGCACATCCTGGTGCGTCACGAGCAGGGCGCCGGGCACGCCGCCACCGGCTACGCCCAGGCGACCGGCCAGGTCGGCGTATGCATGGCCACCTCCGGCCCCGGCGCGACCAACCTGGTGACGCCGATCGCCGACGCGTACATGGACTCGGTGCCGATCGTCGCGATCACCGGGCAGGTGCCGCGCGGGGCGATCGGGTCGGACGCGTTCCAGGAGGCCGACATCCACGGCATCACGCTGCCGATCACCAAACACAACTACCTGGTGCAGTCGGCCGCGGACCTGACCCGCGTCATCGCCGAGGCGTTCCATCTCGCCTCGACTGGTCGGCCCGGCCCGGTTCTCGTCGACATCCCCAAGGACGTGCTGCAGGCACGCACCGAGTTCGCCTGGCCACCCATGCTCGAGCTGCCCGGCTACCGCCCGACCATGCAGCCGCACGGCAAGCAGATCCGCGAAGCGGCCCGGCTGATGGCGATGGCGCGGCGGCCGGTGCTCTACGTGGGCGGCGGCGTGCTCCGGGCCGATGCCACCGCCGGGCTGCGCCACCTGGCCGAGCTGACCGGTGCGCCGGTGGTCACCACGCTGATGGCCCGCGGTGCCTTCCCCGACAGCCACCGCCTGCACCTGGGCATGCCGGGCATGCACGGCACGGTCGCCGCGGTCTACGCCCTGCAGAAGGCCGACCTGCTCATCGCGCTCGGCGCCCGGTTCGACGACCGGGTCACCGGCCGCCGGGACAGCTTCGCCCCCGGCGCGGCGGTCATCCACGCCGACATCGACCCAGCCGAGATCGGCAAGAACCGCACCGCCGACGTGCCCATCGTCGGTGATGCCCGGCACGTCATCGATGACCTCGTCGCCGCGGTCGGGTTGGAACACAAGGCCGGCCACCGCGCCGACCTGACCGAGTGGTGGGCTCAGCTCGACGACATCCGTGGTCGCTACCCCCTGGGCTGGGACGAACCGGCCGACGGCATGCTCGCACCGCAGTTCGTCATCAAGCGGCTGGGCGAGCTGGCCGGCCCGGAGGCGATCTACGTGGCCGGGGTCGGCCAACATCAGATGTGGGCCGCGCAGTTCATCTCGTACGAGAACCCGCGCACCTGGCTCAACTCCGGTGGCCTGGGCACCATGGGCTACGCGGTGCCGGCCGCGATGGGGGCCAAGGTGGGGCGACCGGAGGCGGTGGTCTGGGCGGTCGACGGCGACGGCTGCTTCCAGATGACCAACCAGGAGCTCGCCACCTGCGCGCTGGAGCACATTCCGATCAAGGTGGCGATCATCAACAACGGCAACCTCGGCATGAGCCGGCCCTGGCGGACCCGGTTCCCCGACCCGTCCGCCCATCAGCACCGCGTTCCCGACTTCGTCAAGCTCGCCGAGGCGCTGGGCTGTGTCGGCCTGCGCTGCGCGTCAGCCTCCGATGTGGACAGCACCATCGCCGCGGCGATGGCGATCGACGACGCGCCGGTGGTGGTCGACTTCGTGGTCGGCCAGGACGCCATGGCCTGGCCGATGGTGGCCGGCATCAGCAGCCACGAGATCATGTTCGCCCGGGGCGTGCGCCCGGCCTTCGGCGACAATGACGACCTCTGAGCCGGCTCGACGGAGGATTCCATGAGCAATCACACGCTGTCGGTGCTGGTAGAGAACAAGCCCGGCGTACTCGCCCGGGTCGCCGGACTCTTCTCCCGGCGAGGCTTCAACATCGACTCTCTCGCCGTAGGTGAGACCGAGCATCCGGAGGTTTCCCGGATCACGATCGTCGTCAACGCCGAGGACTCGCCGCTGGAGCAGGTCACCAAGCAGCTCAACAAGCTGGTCAATGTGCTCAAGATTGTCGAGCTGGAGGCGGGCGCGTCGGTGCAGCGGGAGCTGCTGCTGGTCAAGGTACGCGCGGAGCGGACCCAGCGGGCGCAGGTGCTGGAGACGGTGCAGCTCTTCCGGGCCCGGGTCGTCGACGTCGCGCCGGACGCGCTGACCATCGAGGCGACCGGCACGGCCGAGAAGATCGACGCGCTGCTGCGCGACCTCGAACCCTACGGCATCAAGGAGATGGTGCAGTCCGGCATGGTGGCGATCGGCCGCGGGTCACGGTCGATCAACGCGCCGGTGCTGCGGGCCGCGTCGTGACGGTCGACGTCTTCTCAGACGACGACGCGGACTTAGGTTTGATCCAGGGCCGTGTCGTCGCCGTGATCGGCTACGGCCGCCAGGGTCAGGCGCACGCTTTGTCGCTGCGCGATTCTGGGGTGGACGTGCGGGTCGGCCTACGTGCGGATTCGCCCAGTCGAGCCTTGGCGGAGGAGCAAGGGCTGCCCGTGCTCTTGCCGGCTGATGCGGCCGCTGCGGCGGACGTGGTCATGTTGCTGGTGCCGGACACCGCGCAGCGCGGCTTGTTCTTGGAGGCGGTCGCG
>JBLNGJ010000060.1:0-2562 GCA_050264675.1 Micromonosporaceae bacterium | reverse complement strand
AGGGCCGGGGCGCTGGTCAGCCGCGCGGGCACGGCGAACGTCCTGGCCGTCGCGAACAGCCCGTTGACGGTTCTCGCGGCGGTTTCCGCCGTTTTTGTGTTCTTTGTACTGATGCAGCCGTGGGGTGGGCTCAAGCGGCTCTTCGGGATCTACCCGGCCCTGCGCGCCGGGGTGTTCGGCCTCACCGTCGCGGCGCTGCTCGGCGGCGTCCTCAACGGCGCCGGACTGACCGTGGCCGGGGCGGCGGCCGCAACCGCGCTGCCGCTGGTGACGCTCGCCGCGGTACGCGCGCTCGTGCACGCCGACGAACGCACCGTCTCTCCGCCCGGCGCGGCGGAGGTACCGGCAGCGCCGCACGTGTTACCGTGAAATCCCGTGGATCACAAGATCTAGCAGTGCCCGACGACTGACCGGGTGACACACCTGGCCAGACGCCGCGCGCTTCGGCCCGACCACGGGAGCAGGCCTTGGCCCCTTCGGCACGCACGACGCGTCACATCTTCGTCATGGGGGGCGTCGCCTCCTCACTCGGCAAGGGCCTCACGGCTTCGAGCCTGGGTATGCTCCTGACCGCCCGCGGGGTTCGCGTGGTGATGCAGAAGCTGGATCCCTATCTCAACGTCGATCCCGGCACGATGAACCCGTTCCAGCACGGTGAGGTCTTCGTCACCGAGGACGGCGCCGAGACCGATCTCGACATCGGGCACTACGAACGCTTCCTCGACCGGGACCTGTCGCGCAACGCCAACGTGACGACCGGCCAGATCTACTCCGACGTCATCGCCAAGGAGCGGCGCGGGGAGTACCTGGGCGACACCGTCCAGGTCATCCCGCACGTGACCAACGAGATCAAGTCGCGGATACGGGCGATGGCCTCGCCCGACGAGGACGGCCGCGTGCCCGACGTCGTCATCACCGAGGTCGGCGGCACCGTGGGCGACATCGAGTCGCTGCCGTTCCTGGAAGCGATCCGGCAGGTGCGCCACGACATCGGCCGCGACAACTGCTTCTACCTACACGTCTCGCTGGTGCCCTACCTCGCGCCGAGCGGTGAGCTGAAGACCAAGCCGACCCAGCACTCGGTCGCCGCCCTGCGCAACATCGGTATCCAGCCCGACGCGATCGTGCTGCGCTCCGACCGGGAGATCCCCGACAAGCTCAAGCACAAGCTGTCGCTCTACTGCGACGTCGACCGGGAGGCGGTCGTCTCCGCGGCCGACGCGCCGAGCATCTACGACATCCCGAAGGTGCTGCACCGGGAGGGCCTCGACGCCTACGTGGTGCGCCGGCTCGGGCTGAGCTTCCGCGACGTCGACTGGACCCGATGGGATGACCTGCTCGAACGGGTGCACCACCCGCGCCGCACCGTGACCGTGGCCCTCGTCGGCAAGTACATCGACCTGCCCGACGCGTACCTGTCGGTGACGGAGGCGATCCGCGCGGCCGCCTTCGCCCATCAGGCGCGGGTTGAGATCCGGTGGGTCCCGAGCGACGAGTGCGTGAGCCCGACCGGAGCCTCGGCCGCACTGTCCGGTGTGGACGGTGTGGTGATCCCGGGCGGGTTCGGTGTGCGCGGCATCGAGGGGAAGATCGGCGCGGTCCGGTACGTGCGCGAGCGGTCGATCCCGACTCTCGGACTGTGCCTGGGCCTGCAGTGCATGACGATCGAGGTGGCCCGACACCTGGCCGACCTCGAGGGCGCCAACTCGCTCGAGTTCGACGCCGACGCGGCCCATCCGGTCATCGCCACGATGGCCGACCAGGAGGAGATCGTCGCCGGCAAGGGCGACCTCGGCGGCACGATGCGGCTCGGCTCCTACCCGGCCGACCTGGCGCCCGGTTCGCAGGTGGCGCAGATGTACGGGACGACCGACGTCACCGAGCGGCACCGCCACCGGTACGAGGTGAACAACGCCTACCGCGACGCGCTCACCAAGGCCGGTCTGCAGCTGTCGGGCACGTCGCCCGACGGGCGGCTCGTCGAGTTCGTTGAACTGGATCGCGAGCTGCACCCGTTCTTCGTCGCCACCCAGGCCCACCCGGAGCTCAAGAGCCGGCCCACCCGACCGCACCCACTGTTCGTCGGTTTCATCGGCGCCGCACTCACCTACAACGAGGCCGACCGGCTGCCGGTCGAGGTCAGCACGCCGGCCAATGCCCCGGTCAGCCACGCGACGCACAACGGCAGCGTGCCGTCGACCAGCCGCGCCACCATCCCGTGACCGGTCCGCACGCCTACGCCGTACGGGCGCGGGACGTGCGCTTCGCCGGGCCGCTGTTCAGCGTCGTCTCCGACGAGGTCGCGATGCCCGGCGGCGGGACGGCGCGGCGCGACTACCTCCGCCACCCCGGCGCGGTGGGAGTGGTCGCTCTCGACGATGACGGCCGGATCGTGCTCATCCGCCAGTATCGGCATCCGGCCGGTCGGTTCATGTGGGAGCTGCCCGCCGGCCTCGCCGACGTCGCGGGCGAGCCGGCGGAGATGACCGCCGCCCGCGAACTCGCCGAGGAGGCCGACCTGGTCGCCGACCGGTGGGAACCGTTGGTCGAGTTCTTCACGAC
>JBLNGJ010000059.1:0-9575 GCA_050264675.1 Micromonosporaceae bacterium | reverse complement strand
CGGCGCCCCGGCCCGCAACGCTGCCCCCCGGGGCGCCGCGTCGGTGCCGCCGACCCGACCGGGGGTACCTTTCGGGGGTGGCGGGAGGTGCGATGGACGAGGCCGGCGGCCCGGTGGTGGCGGTGGATGGACCGTCCGGTTCGGGCAAGTCGACGGTGTCGCGGCGGCTGGCCCTTGCGCTGGGCGCGCGCTACCTCGACACCGGCGCGATGTACCGGGCGGTGACCTGGGCCGTGCTGCGGGCTGGCGCCGACCCGCACGACGCCGACACCGTCCACAAGATCGCGGTCGAGGTCCACTTGAGCGTCGGCACCGATCCCGCCGAACCGCACATCGCCGTCGACGGAGTCGGTGTGGACGGACCCATCCGGGAGGCGGAGGTCACGGCCGCCGTCTCCGCGGTCGCCGCGGTGCCCGGCGTACGGGTGGCGCTCGTCGCCGCGCAGCGCGAGATCGTGGCGGCCGCGCGGGCTGGGGGCGGCATCGTGGTCGAGGGGCGCGACATCGCCACGGTGGTCTGCCCGGACGCCGACCTCAAGGTGTTCCTCACCGCCTCGGTGGCGGAGCGGGCGCGCCGCCGGAGCGTGGAGCGCGCCGCCGACCTGGAGGACACCCGGCGCGACCTGGACCGGCGGGATCGGCTCGACTCCACCCGGGTGATGGACCCGCTCGCCGCGGCACCGGACGCGGTCATGCTCGACTCCACGGAGTTGGGTATCGACGAGGTGGTGGCCCGGGTGGTCGCGTTGTTGGCGCAGAGGCGACGCGGGTGAGCGGCGACCGCTGGATCTCCGATGTGGACGAGCTCGAGACCGGCGCGGAGGAGGTGCCGGCCGGGCCGGCGCCGGTGGTCGCCGTGGTCGGGCGGCCCAACGTCGGTAAGTCCACTCTGGTCAACCGGATCCTCGGCCGGCGGCACGCGGTTGTCGAGGATGTGCCGGGCGTCACCCGCGACCGGGTGGCCTACGACGCGAACTGGTCGGGCCGGCGGTTCACGCTCGTCGACACCGGCGGCTGGACCCCCGACGCGCGCGATCGGGCGGCCGCGATCGCCGGGCAGGCCGAGATCGCCGCCCAGACCGCCGACGTGGTGCTCTTCGTCGTCGACGCCACCGTCGGCGCCCTCAACGAGGACGAGGCGGCGGTGCGGATGCTGCGCCGCACCCGCAAGCCGGTGATCCTGGTCGCCAACAAGGTCGACAATGCTCAGCAGGAGCTCGAGGCGTCCGGGCTCTGGTCGCTCGGCCTGGGCCAGCCCTACCCGGTCTCGGCGCTGCACGGCCGCGGCTCCGGTGAGCTGCTCGACGCCGTGCTGGCCGCGCTGCCCGAGCCGCCGCCGGTGATCGACGATGCACCCCGCGGCCCGCGCCGGGTGGCGTTGGTCGGGCGGCCCAACGTCGGCAAGTCGAGCCTGCTCAACCGCCTCGCCAACGAAGAGCGGGCCGTTGTCGACGCGGTCGCGGGCACCACAGTGGACCCGGTCGACAGCCTGGCGACCATCGGTGATGAGACCTGGCTGCTGGTCGACACCGCCGGTCTGCGGCGCAAGGTGGGCACGGCCAGCGGCACCGAGTACTTCGCCAGCCTGCGCACGGCGGGCGCGATCGAGGCGGCCGAGGTGGCCGTGGTGCTGCTCGACGCGAGCGAGGTGATCAGCGAGCAGGATCAGCGGGTGCTTTCGATGGTGACCGAGGCCGGGCGGGCGCTGGTCATCGCGTTCAACAAATGGGACCTGGTCGACGCCGACCGCCGCTACCAGCTCGACAAGGAGATCGAGCGGGAGCTTCGGCGCATCCCGTGGGCGATCCGGCTCAACCTGTCGGCCAAGACCGGCCGGGCGGTGGACCGGCTCGCTCCGGCGCTGCGTCGGGCCCTGGCCAGCTGGGAGCACCGGGTGCCGACCGGGCCGCTCAACCAGTGGCTGACCGCGCTGGTGCAGGCGACCCCGCATCCGGTGCGCGGGGGCCGGGCGCCGCGGGTGCTCTTCGCCACCCAGGCCGGCACCCGCCCGCCGCGGTTCGTGCTGTTCACGACCGGGCCGCTGGACGCCGGGTACGTGCGCTTCGTCGAGCGCAAGCTGCGCGAACAGTTCGGCTTCGAGGGCAGCCCGGTGGTGATCGGGGTACGCCCGCGTAAGCGCGACGACGCCCGATAGCCGCCTCCTGAGCACGCCGGCCCCGGCACACGCCGGTAGATCTTGGATGATTCTGGGGCCTGGAGGCCCCAGAATCATCCAAGATCTAAAAGGTGGCGGGCTTGGTGGCGGCCAGCCCGAGCAGGTCGGGTGTCTCCGGGCCGTCTTCGATGATGTCGGTGAGCACAAGCCCGGCGTCGACGATGGCCCGCACGAGGCCGGCCAGGGGCAGGTGCCAGGCGCCGACCCGGGCGCGTACCCCGTGTGGTGACCACGCCTCGAACGAGAGGTCAGTGTCGCGGTAACCCGGGCCGAGCACGATGCGCGACAGGTCGCTCCGGTCAGCGAAGGCCCCGCAGAAGCACGGGTGCAGTCCGACGTGGACGAACCTCCCGCCGGGCCTGAGTACGCGGGCGGCCTCGCTTACCACGGCGGCGTAGTCGGGCACGTCGGTGTGGCAGCGCACGCACACGACCGCGCCGACCCGGCCGTCGGCGAAAGGCAGCGCCTCCGCCGCCGCGCAGGCCACGGGCAGCCGGCCCTCGGCGTGGCGCAGCTGGCCCGTGGAGAGGTCGACGCCGACCGGTCGCCAGCCGAGGTCAGCGATCGCGGCGGCGTAGGTGCCGGTGCCACAGCACACGTCGAGGCAGCTGCCGGTGCCCTTGCCGAGCAGCCGGGCCAGCAGCCGCTCGGTGCGCTCGGTGTTCCCCGTGGCGTCGGTGCGCACGTACTCCTCGTACCAGTCCGCGTACGGGTCATAGCGCGCCAGATTTTTCGCCATGTAACCGTCCTACCACCCCATACCTAGCTTCCTAGGATGCACTACGGGCCGTGCCGTGGATCACATGGGCGACGTAGCTGGGTCGCCCGCACGGTTGCTGGCGTCACTCTCACGCTCGCCGTACGTCGAACCGTTCCGGCTGCGGCCAGCGCACGTCGTGCACCCAGCCGGCCTTTTCCATGAACCAGATGAGCCGGGCGGCTGGATCGAGCTGACCGCGCAGCACGCCGTGGCGGGCGCAGGTGGGATCGGCGTGGTGGGAGTTATGCCAACTTTCGCCGAACGAGATGATCGCTAGCGGCCAGAAGTTGGCGGCCCGGTCGCCGCTGCGGGTGGCGAACGGGCGCTGTCCGTACACGTGGCAGATCGAGTTGATCGACCAGGTGACGTGGTGCAGGAGGGCGATCCGGACCAGGCTGGCCCAGAAGAACGCGGTCAGCGCGCCGTGCCAGGACCAGGTCAGCAAACCACCCAGCACCGGTGGGGCGAACAGCGACACGAGGGGCAGGTAGAGCCGGTCCACCGAACGAATGTCGCGGTCGGCGAGCAGGTCCGGGGCGAACCGGGACCGATTCGACGGCTGCCGCTGAAAGAGCCAGCCGCAGTGAGCGAAGAACAAACCTTTGGCCAGGCCGGCGACGGTTGTGCCGTAGCGCCAGGGGGAGTGGGGGTCGCCCTCGCGGTCGGCGTAGGCGTGGTGGCGTCGATGGTCGGCGACCCATTGCACGACCGCGCCTTCCAGTGCCAGCGCCCCGGCCACGGCGAGGGTGACCCGTAACCACCGCACGGCCTTGAACGAGCCGTGAGTGAAGAGGCGGTGGAAACCCACCGCCACACCGAACCCAGCCACCAGGTAGAACACCAGGGCAATGGACACGTCCAGCCAGGACAGCCCCCAGCCCCAGGCGACCGGAACGGCCGCCAGCAGGGCGAGGAACGGCCCGACCACCATCACCGCCATGACCCCGACAACCCAGCGCGGCGCTGGTTCGCCCAGCATCGGTTTGGCGACGGTTGGCTGCGCCCCACCGGGCATATCGGCGACAACCACGTCCACGACCCCTCACATCGCGTCGCTGTATGTGGACGACCGCCGGGGTCCGGGGCGGGCTGTTAGCACCGGCGAGCAGCCGGGGCCAGATTCCACGATAGAACGACTGGGGCGTCGATCGCAGCACCCCGCGATGAACGTGAGGTGGTCCGGTCGAGTCGTTGGTGAACGTGCGTCCAAGCGATCGCGGGTCTTGAGGAGGCGAGCACCTTGCCTACAGTGGACGTGAGTCGGGATCCGACCTGTCCGCCATACTGTCAGTCGGGCCCGCTGGGTTGGCTGTCGAGCTGCACGGACAGCTCGTGGGCCAGTGTGCCCAAATCCTCGCCCCGGTAGACCCCCGCCAGTTCGTCGAGCAGCCGGGCCACCACCGCGGCGTGCTCAGCCGTCAGCGTCCGGGCCGCCCCTTGTGGGCGGATCGCCGCGGGGAGTCGGGCCCGCAGAACTACGGTGTACTCATCTCGGTCGAGTGGGTTCCCGGCTTGGTCTCTGGCCGCGGCCGTCGGGCGCGGCCGGACCGAGCCGGCCGCGGGGGCGGCACTGAGCTCGGCGTGCCCGGGGCAGTAGTCGGTCTGGCGGATGGGGTCATGCGTCCAGTCGACGACGTGTTCGCGGGCAAAGGACCGGGCATCGGTGTCGCTGCGCCACGACTCGGTGGCCGGCGGCTCTGCCTGGACCGGACATCCCGTCGCGTCGCAACTGACCACGACTCGACGCTCGGCGCCGCCTTTGGAGATGTGGATGCTCATCGTCGCTCGGCGCCGTGCCGCGCGTTCAATGGCCGGTTGGTGGGAGGAGCGGAGCCGACTTGGCGGCGTTCTTCGCCTTCTTCGCGGCGCGCTTTTCCAGCAAAGTTCGTTCCGGTCTCTTCCGGGTGCTCTTCTGGGGGGACTTGTTGGCCACGGTGACCTCTCTTCATTTGGTTGCGCATGTGCGGCCGGTCAGGCGTCGCGGGTGGCGCTGGCCGGCCTCGCGGGACCGCGCCTGTTCCGGAGACGGCCGCCGTCGGTTTCCCAGGCATCTTCCGGTTCGTTGTCAGTGTTGTGGGGCCGCGCCGTGACGGCGGCAAGGAGGATGTCCTGGGCATGGAGGAGGTTGCTGGTGGTGGCCGCGAGAACCATGGCCGCGTCGGCGGTGTCGGCGGCCGTGTCCGGGGGGACGATCAGCAGGTCGACACGCTCGCCGTTGTCGCCGCACAGTGCGATCAACAAGGCCGTGGACTGGCTGGTGAAGTAGCCAAGCCGCAGGACCCGTCCAGCCACGCCGAGGCGGCGGGGGTGCTCGTGCCAGCCGTCCATGCTGAGGACCAGCCGGGTGACTGGCCCCCGAAGCTTGTCGATAGCCAGGACCAGGCCCGGCAGTTCCGCGACGGGGTCCGTGGAGCGGGGCCACCAGCCGCCGTCGAGCAGAGTCTGGCGCGAGCCGGTGGGCTCCATCCGCAGTCGTGGCGTCGATGGTGCCGACGCCGAGATCGCCGTCGGGTGCCGCGGAGCTGGCGGCGCGTCGCGCACGCTCGTCGGGTCGTTTCGGTTGCCGCGGGGGACGGAGCGGCTCAGGAGGGACATGCCAACTCCTTGGTTAGGCCCGGTGTGGCTGGCACCTCAGGAGTGGGATGTCGTCGATTCCGGAACACCTCAACCGTACTCCCGTTCCGCACACCGCGTACGAAGCGGCGGGCCGCGTCGAGCAGCCCTCGAGGCCGGCCGTGACTTGCACCCGGGGGCAATCAGTGCTGCACTGTAGTTAGCACTCGCCCTGTGCGAGTGCCAACCGAATGGGATGAGCCCCCTTGGAGTGGGCCGCGCGCAGCGGTCATCGCAGGTCGGTCCGGACTGTGCCGTACGCGGACACAACGATGTAGAGGACGACGCAGATGGCCAAGTTAATCGTCTTTGGTGACGAGGCCCGCCGCGGCCTGGAGCGGGGCATGAACGTGCTCGCCGACACGGTGAAGGTGACGCTGGGCCCGAAGGGCCGCAACGTCGTGTTGGACACGAAGTGGGGCGTGCCGACCATCACCAACGACGGGGTGAGCATCGCCAAAGACATCGAGCTCGACGACCCGTACGAGAAGCTCGGCGCCGAACTGGTCAAGGAAGTCGCGAAGAAGACCGACGACGTGGCCGGCGACGGCACCACCACGGCCACCGTCCTGGCCCAGGCGCTTGTGCAGCAGGGGCTGCGCAACGTCGCCGCCGGCGCGAACCCGATCGCACTCAAGCGCGGCATCGAACAGGCCGTGGCCGCGGTCTGCGAGGCGCTGGGCCGGCAGGCCCAGGACGTGGAGACCAGATCGCAGATCGCTGCGACCGCCTCGATCTCCGCCGCCGACCCGGCCATCGGGGAGATGATCGCGGAGGCGATGGACAAGGTCGGCAAGGAAGGTGTCATCACCGTCGAGGAGAGCAACACCTTCGGTCTGGAGCTGGAGCTCACCGAGGGCATGCGTTTCGACAAGGGCTACATCTCGCCGTACTTCATCACCGACCTCGAACGGATGGAAGCGGTCCTCGACGACCCGTACCTGCTCGTGGTCGAGAAGCGAGTCTCAAACCTTGCCGACCTGCTCCCGATTCTGGAGAAGGTCATGTCGACCGGCAAGCCGCTGGTGATTATCGCCGAGGATGTCGAGGGTGAGGCCCTCGCCACCCTGATCGTCAACAAGGTCCGTGGCACCTTCACCTCGCTGGCCGTCAAGGCACCCGGCTTCGGCGACCGCCGCAAGGCGATGCTGGCCGACCTGGCCATCCTCACCGGTGCCCAGGTCATCAGCGGCGAGCTGGGCCTTACCCTGGAGAACGTCGGTTTGGACCTGCTAGGCCGGGCCCGCACCGTCGTGGTTACCAAGGACGACACCACCATTGTGGACGGCGCTGGCGACACCGAGCAGATCGCCGGCCGAGTCGCCCAGCTCCGCACCGAAATCGACAACAGCGACTCCGACTACGACCGGGACAAGCTGCAGGAGCGGATGGCCAGGCTGGCGGGCGGCGTCGCCGTCATCAAGGTCGGTGCGGCCACCGAAGTCGAACTCAAGGAGCGCAAGCACCGCATCGAAGACGCTGTCCGCAACGCCAAGGCGGCCATCGAGGAAGGGCTGTTGCCGGGCGGCGGCGTGGCCTTGGCCAACGCCGCGGTCACCGCGTTCGACAAGCTCGACCTGGCCGGCGACGAGAGTACCGGCGCGAACATCGTGCGGGCTGCGCTCACCGCGCCGCTCAAGCAGATCGCGATCAACGCCGGTCTCGAGGGCGGCGTCGTTGCGGAGAAGATCACCTCCCTGCCCCCCGGCCACGGCCTCAACGCGGAGACCGGCGAGTACGTCGATATGATCAAAGCGGGCATCGTCGAACCAACCAAGGTCACCCGGTCCGCGCTGCAGAACGCCGCGTCGATCGCCGCGTTGTTCCTCACCACTGAGGTACTCATCGCCGATAAGCCGTAGCGGCGCACCCGTGGACGAGGCAACGCCCCTCACGCAGCTCAATGCTTAGCGGGATGGGCGGTCCGCGAACTATGTTCGGCCGGGTCGTGGTAGCCGAGACCCAACTGGTTGAAGAGGAAGGCGTAGAGGTCGGTTTTCTCGTCAACGCTCTGGTCGAGCGAACCGGCCAGGTGGCCGGCGGGCTGTAGCTGCAGCAGCACTGGCCGCGGCGATGACGTCGCCTCCTGGAGGCGAGCCGCCATCTTCTTCGCGTGCCAGGCATCGACTCGGGTGTCGTTCTCTCCGGCCGTCAGCAACACGGCGGGGTAGGCCGTCCCGTCCACGACGTTGTGGTAGGGCGAGTACTGGCGCAGCACGGCAAACAGCTCGGGATCTTCCACGGTGCCGTACTCCGGCGTGTTGAACCGGCCGTTGGTGGTGGTCTCGGCCCGCAACGAGTCCATCACCGGTACCGCCGCCACGACCGCCCGGGCGATGTCGGACCGCTGAGTGACCACGGCGCCCATCAACAGCCCGCCGTTGGAACCGCCCACAATGGCCAGCCGTTCGCGGCTGGTGATGCCGCTGTCGTGGAGGTGATCCGCGCAGGCGATGAAGTCATCGAAGCAGTTCTGCTTGCTGGCGAGGCGCCCGGCGTGGTGCCACTCCTCGCCGTACTCGCCGCCGCCGCGGATGTTGGCGACCACGTAGACCCCGCCCTGCTCCAGCCATAGGAGCATCTCGGGATCGAACCGGGGCACCAGCGAGATGTTGTAGCCGCCGTACGCGGCCAGCAACGCCGGCATGGTCCCGTCTCGGGGCGCGCCGGGTGTCGCGATCACATTGAGGGGAATGCGGGTGCCGTCCTTCGACGTCGCGAACTCGCGGGTCACCTCGTACCCGGATAGGTCGACGGGCGTTGTGGTCGTCAATGCGGTCGGTCGCGGTAGTTGCCCGTCGGTGGTGATCCACCAGGCTGGGGGTTCGGTGAACGACTGGCTCGACCAGGCGATCTGGTCGGGCCCCAGCGTGCAGAGTCGAACGAAGTACGTCGACACGGAGCTCACTGCAGGTATCTCCACCCCGGGCCGTGGCCGGCCCTGGTGGTCGAAGGCGCGCACCTGCTGCGGCCCGCCATCGATATCCACCACCCAGACCGTGTCGCGGGTCACCGCCAGGTCTTCGATGGTGGTGTCACCCGTCGGCACGAGCTCCGTGGCGTGGGCGATCGTGGCGCCATTCGTCACCGGTAGGCGGAGAACCTTGCCGCGCGGGGCATTCAGGCGAGAAAGCAGGAACAGCGTGTCCGTGCCGAGCACGGCGTGCCCGCACTTGTCGGGGAGGTCCGCCACCTGCCACCACCCGCCGCCGGCGCTCTGGCTGCGGAGGAAGATCTGCCACTCACCACCGTCACCCTTCTGTACCCGGTCCATCACCCAACGGCCGTCGGCGGAGGTGGAGAGATAGTTCTCGGCGATCGTCTCGTCGGCGAAGCCGCCCGCCAGGTCAACGCGGTCGGGGGTGCCGCCGAGTTCGCGGATCCACACCTGCTGTCGGAAGCCGGCGGGGTCGGCGCAGCGGGTGTACCAGAACGCTGAGCTGTCGTGGCGCCAGGCCACCGATCCGCCCATCAGGTTCACGTGCGGGATCGGCTCGTCGACGACCTCGCCGCTGTCGACGTCGAAGACGTGCAGCGTCCCGTCCTCGGTGCCATGCTCCGACAGCGAGACCGCGACCCGCCGGCCGTCGGGAGACGGGACGAAGAAGTCGATGGTGGTCTCTCCCGACGGGTCGATGGCGTCCGGATCGACGACAATCCGCTCGGTCGCACGATCGTCCACGCTGGTCAACGCGACCAGGAACGGCCGCTGCCGTGGCGTCTGGACCTTCAGCGCGAAGAAGATGCCTCCACCGGACCTGAGCGCCGTATACGTCGTCGCCTCGGCCTTCAGCAGCCGCTCGACCCGGGTTCGGAGCACGCCACGCCACGGGATCTGATCGAAATAGGCGCGCGTGTGGCGCTGTTGCGCGGTCGTCCAGGCGATGGTCTCCGCTGAGGACGCGTCCTCCAGCCACCGGTAGTCCTCGGTGACGTCGATCCCGTGATAGGTGGTGGTCACCGGGATCCGTGGAGCCGGCACGATGGGCAGCTCGGTCATGGGATTCAGTCAATAACCGGGACGCC
>JBLNGJ010000058.1:0-2698 GCA_050264675.1 Micromonosporaceae bacterium | reverse complement strand
GCGGTCGGTCGGATCTCCCACGGCCCGGAACCGCTGCGCCGCAGCGGAGGACCAGTCGGCCGCCGCGCCGATCAGGCGGTCAAGGGGTTGCCCGGCGCCGGGGCCGGACTGCCGCACTTCCGCGCCGATCGCTTCGATCAACCCGCCGTCTCGAATGAGCGCTTCCGGGTTGGCGGCGCGAGCGTAGAGCCGCCGGAAGGCCGCACCGGCACTTGGGCCCGGCGAAGACGCCGTCGCCACGTCGGTTGTCACGTCAGGCTGCATAGTCGTTCCCCGCTCACGGACTCAGCACACGTCCTCGGTGGAGTCGTGCCGTTCAGAACATCGGGTAGATCGATGCGTCCTTCTTCCGGCTGGCGCGCCTCTTGCGCCCGAGCAGCTTCTCGATGAGCTTGCGAATGAAAGACATCTGCATACTCCCTGGGGCCGCACGGACCGCGGGTTCGTAGGGACGAGGAGCTAGGAGAGTTCAAGTGCTTCGGCCATCACCCTGGCGACGGTGTCGTGGCCCGTGTCGGTGTAGTGAACACGGTCGACGAACATCCAGTCCCGCTCGGTGGCCACCTCGGCGACGGCGGGGTTCAGGTCGAAGAACCGGACGCCCTGCTTCTCGCAGCCGACCCGAAGCGCCGCGCCGTAGGCCTGCCCGAACTCGATCGTCGCGATGTCCGCGTAGACCTCCTCCCACGGGCCCAGCTCGGACATCCGGTCGTTCTCCGCGAAGAGGAGCGCCTCCTCCGGAGCGGGCGTGTAGCGCATCCACCGCGTCATCGGCTGGAGGACGTAGGAGATTCGGGTGTCCGGCCCGGCCACGCGCCGCCATATGTCGAGTTGGCGGAGCGTCATCTCCGCCGCCGAGCCGATCACCGTAGGGATGTCGCGGCGCACGTCGTCGAGCGTCGCGACGGTGCCGCCCCGGCGGCGAAAGAGCTTCGAGCCAGTGCGGTGTTGCTCACGCAGCTCCTCCATCTTCTCGAAGTACTCGCCGCAGAAGAAGAAGGCGCCGTGATCGCCCTGCTGCCACGGCGGCAGTCGGGCCACGATGACCGCGTTGATCCCCGACACGATAACGATCTCGTCGATGTCTCCGAGCAGGTGCCGGTACAGCGTGAGAAGCAGAACCTCCTGCGTCGGGTTGAAGCAGTAACTGCCGAAGTTGAGCCACGGCGCCGAGGGCGCGTACCGGCTCCACAGGAGAGATGCCAGCGTGTTCGAGTCGCTGGAGGCGCCTACCCCGAGTGCGGTCGAGCCACCTGCGAGGATACGTACCGGCCCGGGCGGGAGGTGACCGGCGGCGGACGCCTTGACCCCGCCCGGCCCTACGCTGATTCTGAAGCCCGACCGGTCGGTATTCACCGCCGGCGAGGCGAAATCAGCCCGGTGGAAGTACATGAGGTAAGGCATGTAACGGCGCTCGCCGGGATCCTTCATTGCGTCGTAATCCCGCATTTGCTGCGTCAGCTCGTATCGTTTGAGTTTCACGACTACTCGTTTCGCCGGTTACTCAGATTGCGTGCCGTAAAAGCAGCGCGACGGGCAACGGTCGACAGCCATTTGCCTCCTCGAAAGATAAGATTAATGGCCGGGGGCCTCGCCCTGCCATACTACACAACGCGCCGGCGGACCGGAGGCCGCGACGGAGTCCGACCACCGCAGGCACTCCCCTGTGGACACCGCTCGGGTCTGGCCGCCGCGAAGCACACCACGAGCGCCTCGCCACCGGTGAAGCGACGGGTTGCTGGCCGAGGCGGGGGCGCTCGCCGGTCGGACGGGTCGCCCCAATCGACCAGGCCGTCTACCTGCCGGTGTCCAGGGCCAAGGGTGTGAGCCGCAACACCTTGTGTGCGCTCGCGATCGCGAACAGTCACCAGGCCAACACGCCAGGTTCACCCAGCTCGCCCGGCCTTGCCCCGGAGTGGCGGCGCGGACGACCACGACCTAGGGTACCGGTATGGAGATCAACCATAAGAAGTCGTTTGTCGGCGGCGTTGGCGACTTCGTAAGCCGAAAGGTTGATTCTCGGACGCTCCCGTTGACGAGCCTCCGGCTCACCTAGAACGGCGCCAGCTCATACCATGGTGCGCGTTCTCATCGCAAATCACACCCCCATTCATGGCTCGGGGAGCGGGACTTATATTCTGGCCTTGGCCACGGGTCTTGCCCGGCGCGATCACGACGTCGCATTGCTGACGCCGCCCGGTGGAATCCAGGTTCCCCTGCCGCCAGAAATCCAACACTTTGAGGCTCACGAATTAGCCGGTGAGTTTCCGTCGTTTACCGGGCACCCATGCAGCTCACGACTCTATAGCCAGATGTCGCCGGATGACCTGGCCAACATCACCGGCACCTGGGAACGATCCCTCGACGCCGTGATACGAACGTGGGCGCCGGCGGTTGTCCATTCGCAGCATCTCTGGCTGCTGACGAGTGCGGCGCTCAACCTGGGACAGACTGTGGTCGCCACCTGCCACGGTTCCGAGGTTGCCTACCTTGACGCCGAACGGTCGCGGCTGCGTCGGTTCCAGGACAAGGATTCACCGGCTGCGGTGATCTCGATATCGCGTTACGTCCAACGCTTGGCCAACGGTCACCTCCGAGCCGGCACACCGCATGTGGCGATGCCCAACCCTTACGACGCACGACGCTTCTCCTACCGTCCGCGACCACCGGCCAGCCACCGGCCGCGGGTCGGCTTCGT
>JBLNGJ010000057.1:0-4593 GCA_050264675.1 Micromonosporaceae bacterium | reverse complement strand
GGCTGTCTGGGCCGGGGCAACCTGCCTGCGAAGGGCACGTTGACCGAGCAGCAGAAGACCACGCTGGCAGCGATGGCGCAGGAGGAGAAGCTCGCCCACGACCTCTACACGGCGTTTGGGGCCACGTACGACGCGGTGGTCTTCGACCGTATCGCGGCATCGGAGACCCAGCATCTGAGCGTGGTGCGGATGCTGCTCGACCGCTACGGCCTCGCCGACCCGACGGCCGGAAAGCCGGCCGGACAGTTCAGTGACCCGGCGGTCCAGGCGACCTACGACCGGTTGCTGGCGCAGGGCCGGGCCAATGAGGCGGCCGCGCTGCAGGTCGGCGAGAAGGTCGAGCGGACGGACATCGACCACCTGAAGGCGGCGCAGAACGGGCTGAGCGCCGCGGACGTGCGGCAGGTGTACGAGCACCTGCTCACCGCCTCGGAGCACCACCTCACCGCATTCCAGCGGTAGTCCGTGAGGCTATGGCGGGCGGCGGCGCGGAGACGTCGCCGCCCAGCATACCCCCGAGGGTATATTCGAAGCTGGTCGTCCCATTGGACGGAATGGAGGATGAGATGTCTTACGGCATGACTGTGCGGGTGCCCGGTGCATTCGCGCTGACGCTCGAGCGGGTTCGCCTGGCATTGAGGGATCAGGGGTTCGGCGTGCTCACCGAGATCGACGTGCAGGCCACGCTGGAGCAGAAGCTGGACGCGGTCATGGAGGAGTACGTGATTCTGGGTGCCTGCAACCCGCCGCTGGCGAAGCGGGCGTTGGATGCCGACCGCGACATCGGGCTGCTGTTGCCGTGCAACGTGGTCGTTCGGGCGGACGGGCCGGACGTGACCCTGGTGCAGGCGCTGGATCCGCAGGTGATGGTTGAGGTGACCGGTCGGCCGGAGTTGAAGGCGATCGCCGACGAGGCGACGGTCCGGCTGCGGGCTGCCCTGGATGTCCTTACCGCCTGACCGACGTGTGCTCCACCGGGGCAGGCGTGCTGACCCGAGCGCTTGACGGGCCGAATGACCCGTCAACGGTGGACGGCCGGCCTGAAGGACGCGCTATGGTTGGGTCAGGGAAGTTTATACCCGGAGGGGTATACGAGTGGGGGTGTCGTTCATGCGTGAAGTCGATCAGACGGTGTTCGTCGCTGCCCATAGCGGCGGCGCGGTGGTGATCGATGTGCGGGAGCCGGACGAGTACATGGCCGGGCATGTGCCCGGTGCGGATCTGGTGCCGTTGAGCCGGTTGACATCGCAGGTGTCGCGGCTGCCCCGTGGGGTGCCCGTCTACGTGATCTGCGCCAGCGGGAACCGCAGTCTCGCCGCGGCCGACTTCCTCGCCCGCGCCGGTGTGGACGCGTGGTCGGTCGCCGGTGGTACGGGCGCCTGGGTGCGTGCTGGCCGGCCCGTCGTGCGCGGCCATCGCGCGATCGTCTGAATGAGGAGTACTGCCGTGCCACGCATCCTGCCCATCGAAACGCCGACGCTGGGCGACCGCAGCTACCTGGTCCACGACGGTCGGGTCGCGTTTGTGGTCGACCCGCAGCGCGATATCGACCGGGTCCTCGACCTGGCCGCCGCCGAGGGTGTGTCGATCACGCATGTGTTCGAGACGCATATCCACAACGACTACGTCACTGGCGGGTACGCGCTGGCGGCCGCGACTGGTGCCGCGTACCACGTCAACGCCGAGGACCCGGTGTCATTCGATCGGGTCGCGGTGCGCGACGGCGACGCCATCGCCGTGGGCGAGGCGATGCTGGTGCGGGTGCTCGCGACCCCGGGACACACGTTCACCCACCTGTCGTACGCGCTCGACGCCGACGGCCATCCGGTTGGCGTGTTCTCGGGCGGCTCGCTGCTGTACGGATCGGTGGGCCGGCCCGATATGCTCGGCCCAGCCCACACCCATGCCTTGGTGCACCACCCCTACGCCGCGGCCCCCCGGTTGGCCGCGGAACTCCCCGACGCCGCCGGCGTCTACCCGACGCACGGCTTCGGCAGCTTCTGCTCCGCCACCCAGAGCGAAGCCGCCTCGTCCACTGTGGCCGACGAGAAGCTCATCAACCCGGCGCTGACTCGTGACGAACAGTCCTTTGTGGACGAGATGCTCGCCGGCCTGGACGCCTGGCCGGCCTACTACGCGCACATGGCGCCGGCCAACGCCGCGGGGCCAGCCGCCCCGGATCTGTCCACACCCGAGTATGCCGACGCCGGCCAGATCCGCAAACGGCTCGCCGACGGGGAGTGGGTGGTCGACCTGCGCAACCGAGTCGCCTTCGCCTCGGGCCATGTGGCGGGCACATTGAACTTCGGCCTCGACGGCAACTTCGCCACGTATCTGGGCTGGCTCATTCCGTGGGGCACCCCGCTAACCCTGCTCGGCGAGACCGAACATCAGATCGTCGAGGCGCAGCGCGAACTCGTACGCATCGGCATCGATCGGCCCGCCGCGCACGCCACAGGCACCCCGTCGCGGTGGGCGGACCACGGAGAGCTGAGCGGCTTCCCGCGAGCGACCTTCGCCGACCTGGCTGAAGTGCGCCACCACCGCCCGGTGACCGTGCTCGACACGCGGCGCGATCTGGAGTGGGCGCGGGCCCACATCGATGGCGCGGTTCATATCCCCCTGCACGAGTTGCTCGGCCGCCTCAGTGAGGTACCGCAGGGCGAGGTCTGGGTGCACTGCGCAGCCGGGTACCGGGCCTCGATCGCCGCCTCGATCCTCGCCGCCACCGGCCGGCAGGTCGTGAGTGTGGATGACGACTTCGACCGCGCTTGCACGGCAGGTGAAGTCCGCGACATCCTCGCCGTCTCGCTGCTACGACCGTGACGTTCACCCTCGCTCTGACCCGTCGTGCCGGGTCGGGCCGACGGCGACGACCGCAGCGTCCCAGTCGCTGGACTCAGATCCGGACGGCGCTCACGAGCGTGTCGATCGCATCCGCTGTCCCATCGGCCGTTGCCACCGGGCGACGGACTCGTTCGGACCGCCGGATCTCGAGCCCGGTCAACTCGGCGACGATCCCGTCCGGCGTGTAGAGGATGTCTGGGACCTGCGGGCCGCCCACCCCGTCCTCCAGGTTGGTCACATCGTGGCCTGCCACCAGGATCCGGCCGCCTTCGGCGAGCGCAGCGGCAGCCCGGTGCAGAACAGGCCTGAGCTCCGCTGGGGCGAGGTGCAGATATGCGACGATGACCGCGTCGAAGCCGCCGGGCTCGGGCATGTAGTCACGCAGATCCGCGACTACCCAGTCCACCGTCAACCCGCGAGCCTCGGCCATACGGCGGCCGCGCTCGATCGCCACACCGGAGAAATCCACCGCGGTGACGCGCCAACCCAAACCGGCCAGCCAGATCGCGTTGCGACCTTCGCCCGCGCCGAGGTCGAGTGCACGGCCGGGTGGTTGAGCGGCGAACTCGGCGGAGACGAACCGGTTCGGCTCGCCACCCCACACCAGATCGACTGCCTGATAGCGGGCATCCCAACTGGCGCTGTCCATGTCCGTACCTCTGTCCGCAAGCCGATCCGTCGAAACGCGACCGCTCCAAGCACACCTCAGCGGACGCGGCACGAGCCGCGGTGTCGCCGCGGCGTAGCCGGCATAGCCGGGGAACCGGGCTCTCAGCGCGGCCTCCTCGAGCAAGGTCTTGACCAGCAGAACCGTGAGCAGGGCAAACCACACCCACACTCTGGCAAGACGGCCACCGAGCAGGACCACGCCCGCGCCGCCGACCAGCAGCGCCGTGTAGATGGGGTGCCGCACACAGGCGTACATGCCGGTGGTCCGTAGCCGCGCCGCCGGTGACGGCAAAGGAGAGGCAGTCAACCCGGTACCCAGCCGCAGCGCCGACGCCACCGCGACGACCGCCGCGACCGCCATCATCGCCGCCGCCAGGACCGCCAGCCAGGCCGGTACCGACCACACGCGTGCACCGGGTAGCCATACCAGCCCAGCCAGCAGCAGCAGCTGCACCACGACCAGAGACCACGCCACCGCACGCCGACCGGTCGAGTACGGCGACTCCATATCCGCATGCCTCCGTTCGCTCAGGCCAGGCGCCGGCGATCAGATGAACAGGATCTGCGCGTCCTCGGTCTTCTCGATGAAGTCAGCGGCGCTGATGATGCCCTCGACCGGCTCGTACAGGTCGTTCTCGTCCAGGTGCATCATGTCGGCCGACATGCGGCAGGCCCACAGGTGTCCGCCGGAGTCGACGATCTGCTGCAAGAACTCCGGGACTTCGGGCACGCCGATGTCAGCGATCTGCTTCTTCATCTGATGCGTGGCGATCGCCGTCATCCCAGGCAGACCGCCTAGGCCCTGCGGCATGTGGGTGGCGGTGTTGCCCAGCATGGTGAACTTGAGGTCGTTCATCCTCGACTTGGTGATCATGTCGAAGCCCCAGAAGGTGAAGAACAGGTGGGTCTCGATCCCTTCACCGAGCGCGGCGTTGGCCAGGACCAGGCCCGGGTAGGCCATGTCGAGATTGCCTTTGGAGCAGATGATGGCGAGCTTGCGCCCGGTCGGCCGGTCGTCACCAAAGTCGGGAACGACGGCCGGCGCAGGGCTGGAAACGGTGGTCATGATGGATGCCT
>JBLNGJ010000056.1:0-8260 GCA_050264675.1 Micromonosporaceae bacterium | reverse complement strand
GTGAACGTCACGCTCCGTCCATAGACCGAGGGGTTGGCGTTGCTGGTTACGACCGTCGTCGAGGCCGCCGGGTTGACGACCTGCGTGAAGGTCGCGCTGCCGCTGCCCGCGAAGATCGACGAACCACTGTAGATCGCAATGACGGTGTGGGTGCCGGCCGACAGCGCAGCGGTTGAGTAGGTCGCCCGACCGTTGGCGTTGAGGGTCAGCGGAGCGCCGACGTTGACACCGTCGATGGTGAACTGGACCGTACCGGTAGGAATCCCGGTTCCGGTCACGGGTCGTACGGTCGCGGTGAAGTTGATGTTCTGTCCATAGGTGGAGGCCGGGTTCCGGTTGCTCGTCACGACCGTGGTGGTGGGCCGAAGCGGGGGACCGACCGTCTGAGTGAGGGTGGGGCTGGTGCTCGGCAAGTACGCCGCGTCGCCGCTGTACGACGCCGAGACCAGGTGCGCCCCGACGGCGAGAGCGGCGGTCGTGTATGGCGCCTGGCCGGCCACGACCGGCACGAAGCCGACCACCGTCCCGTCGATGCTGAACTGCACGGTGCCAGTGGCGCTGGCGGGACTCACGGTCGCGGTGAACGTCACGTTGTCACCGGCGACCGACGGGTTGGCGCTGCTGACCACGACGGTCACCGTGCCGGTCTTGTCGACCGTCTGCGTGGCGGAGCCGGTGCTGGCGAGGAAGACGCCGTCGCCGCTGTAGTCGGCCGTGATGGTGTGCGTACCGGCCGGCAGCGCAGCCGTCGACAGCGTCGCTACGCCGAGCGCGTCGAGCGGCACGGCCGTGCTGGTCCCGTTGACAGTGAACGTGACCGTTCCGGTCGGCACGCCCGAGGCAAGCATCGGGCTCACCGTGGCGGTGAACGTCACGTCCTGGCCCACCAGCGAGGGGTTCGGCGCGTTGACGACGACCGTCGTGGAGCCCGGCTGGGCGACGGTGACCGTGACCGGTCCGGCGTACGCCGACGACCCGATGGTGCTGACGGCCTTCACCTGGTAGCTGTAGCTGCCGGGCTGGACCGTCATATCGACGTAGCTGGTGTCGGTCGGGGCCAGCGTCGCGAGGACGCTGAACGGCCCGCCTCCGGTCGCGCGTTCGAGCACGACCGAGGAGGAGTTGGTGGCGTTGTTGGTCCAGCCGAGCTCGACCTGGGCGCCCGCGGGCAGCGCCGGGTTAGCGGCGACGACTGCGGTCAATCCGGTGGGTGCTTTCGGCACACCTTCCACCCTGACCACGTTGGAGGGTGCGTCGCCAGCCGCGTTCCAGGCGATGACCCGGTAGTCGAAGGTCAGGGTCGGGTCGGCCGGTGCGTCGGTGAAGGTCGTCCCGTTTGCCGGCACGCTGGCGACGAGCGCGAAGGGCCCGGCGACGCCGTCGGTGACCTCCGCCCGTTCGATGCGGTAGCCGACCTCGGCGGTACCCGGGTTGGTCCAGCTGGCTGGGGTGAGGTAGTCGACCGGGGTTGCGTCGGTCCAGTTCAGGATGATACTGCCCCGAACGAACGACAGCACCGGTGCGAGCGGTAGCGACCGGGCCACGTGGACGGTGACCGGTCGCATCATGTCCATCTCCTCATGGCTGAGGATGTGGCAGTGGTAGACGTACTCCCAGCCGAAGTCGAGGACCTCGTTGACGATCGGGGCAATCGGGTTGCCGTTGGCGTCGGTGTTGTTGAAGCCGGCCTGGGTCCCGTTCGGGCCGTTCTGTGCGCCGTGCGCACCGATGGGCATCATCGGGTTGAGCGGGCGGCGGCTGTCGGGTACCCCGAACGGAAGTGTGGGCACGATCGGGCGGACCGCCACGATGGTGTCCTCGAGCGGGCTGATCCGGACCGTGTCCTTCCAGCCGAGCTCGGTGGGATCGGGTGGAATGATGATGTTGTCCCACGTGACCCGGTTGAGGACCTGGACGTCGTAGAGGTGGAAGTGGATCGGATGGGTGTCCACCCCGTTATGGGTGATCTTCCAGATCTGGGTGCCATCGGCCGCGCTCGAGATCGGTGTCACGTCGAGCCCGCTCGGTAGGCCGCTGGAGTCCAGCGTCTCCGTGGCCGGATTGACGTACGGGTACAAGATGATGTTCTGGAGCAACGGTGTGGCGCCGGGTGCTTCGAGGCCGAGATTGGCCGTCATCCGCCCCCATTCGTCGAAGTTCGCCGAGTTCATCTCGTCGTGGATCGCCTTGGGCTGCAACGGGATCGCCAGCTGCGGCCCGGCCAGCGTGTCGAACTTGAACAGGTCACCGCCCTGCTGGTGGATCCGGGCGTACCCATCGCACTTCGCGGTCGGGTTGGTGGGGCTGTTGCAGTAGCCGGTGGCGACGAAGTTCGTGCCGTAGGTGCCGTTGTAGGGCGCCTGGCCGACGATGATGGGGTCTGAGCCTGCCTCGAAGACGCCGGCCGGGTTGCCGTTGGCGTCGAGGTGGTGCGCGAACGCGGCGTTGAGCCCACCCATCCGGTCGGCCGTCGTGTTGGGCCGGTCGAACGGCACGTCCGGAACCGCAGTGGACACCTTGACCTGCATGATCGTGCGGGTGTTCGGGCCGTAGCCGGGCAGTGTCGATGGCGCGCCGGCCGGGGTCAGATCCGGGCCACCGGTGTAGTAGTCGTAGCTCGCCACGCGGGCCGGGAACGCCGCCGGGGCGTCGTTGTAGAGGATCAGCGTCTTGCCCCGGAACTGGGAGAAGTCGACGATGACGTCGGCCCGCTCCGCTGGCGCCAACAGCAACGAGTGCTGGTCGACGTTGCCCACGTCAAAGCGCGTGGGGTCGGTGATCCAGGTGATCGGCTGGTTGGGCACCACGACCGGGGCAGGTAGGAAGCCACCCTCCGTGCCGATCTGGATCCAGCTCGGCCCGGCCGGGCTCTTCGTCGTGTCGGGCGTGGGGAAGACGTTCGGGTCGGTCTGCGCGGCCGCCACTTCGGCCGGCTTGAGGGCGACCTCGCTCAGCGTGCCGGTGCTGGGATCGGCTACGTACCACTGCAGGTTCCAGAACCGGTCGTTGGACGCGTTGAGGATCCGGTAGCGGTACGCCTTCGGATCCACGGTTGTGCGGGGATACGCAGTGCCGTTCACGACCGGCGTGTCGTTGAACGCCTCCATGCCCACCGAGACATTTGGCGTCGACGGGATGAGCGGTGGTTCGCAGAACGGCTGGACATCGGGATCACAGGTCGGGTCGTAGTACGGGTTGGCGATCGGCGGGTACTTCGCATCGCGGGCCGGTGGCCAGAACCACGGGCCGTACATCCACCGACCAAACGCGCTCATCCCGGAGGGATCGCTGGGATTCTGTGCGGGCATGTAGACGTGCGGCACCCACAAGCTGCCCTCGCCGCCCCATTCCGTGGCGTTCCACGTCGGGTCGAGCTGGGCCATCTTTGCCGCACTGGGCACGAAGGTCTTGTCCTGGATCACCAATGGCGTTCCGGTGCCCAGGCCGGCCAGCGCCCCGCCGGCACCGATCAGGCTCTGCTCCATCTGGTCGGTCAGGAGGTACCCGGCGGCCTCACCCGCGTACACGTTCAGCCGGGTGATGCCCCACGCGTGGTCGTGGTAGAACATGAGCCGCGCGCTCTGCTGGTTGGTGTAGAAGAACGTCTGGGCGCCGGGGCCCGGGTCGGGCATGTCCGGCACGTTGGAGACGCTGACGCCCTGCGGGTAGGCGGTGTCCTCAACCGCGGGCGTCACCCACTGGTGCGGCGTGCCGTCGCTGATCCAGGGCGTGATCCCACCGTGCAGGTGCAGGGTCGCCCGGTTCTCAGAGAAGCACGTCCGTGGCTTGGGGGTCTGGGCGCACACCTGGTTTCGGACACCGTCGAGGACACTGCCCTGGTCGGCCGCCATATCCATCGGCACGCCATTGGCGTCCAGGGTGATCATCTGTGGTCCGGCCCCCGAACCCATCAGTGAGGTGTCGACCGGCAGGAACAGGTCGCCTCCGACGCCCGTCGGCAGCAGGTTACGGAACAAGATCCGCACCGGCTTGTCTTTGGTGGCGACGATTGTCGGCCCGAGGTAGTGCGGGTTGTCGACGCCGAAGTATCCGGCGATCGGTGTGTCCGGCTGGCTCGGGTCGAGGTTGGCGTTGGTCAGTTGGACGTGATGTCCGGGCACGACGCCGGTGGAGAGCTGAACATAGCCGCGCAGCAGGGTCGCCGGCAGGTCGCGGTGGAACTTCATGCGGTACTGCACGACCGCGATCTCGTAGTAGTCAGCGCCCGGATATGTGGTGGTGTCGGGCACCGCGATCGGGATGTACTGGCCGAGGTCGTTCTGACCGGCCGGGGTGAGCCCGGGCAGCGTGTCGACGAACTTCTTCAGGCCGGGCGTGAGGTATCCGGCGCCCGGTGCGGTGACCGTGATGTCCGTGACACCGCCCCTGACCGTCACGGACGCCGTTGCGCTGGCGCCACGGTCGACGCCGCCTTCGTCGAGGATCGCGACGACCGGGACGGAGTCGTAGCCCTGCCCCCCAGAGGTGACGTCAATCGTTCCAATGCCGATAGTCGCCGCGGCGATCGCCGGGGTCGGGTTGACCTGGTTGGCATCGAGGATTGTCACGGTCGGCGCTTTGGTGTAGCCGGAGCCGGGCTCGACCACATCGACGGACGTGACGACACCGTTGGCGTCCATCGTCGCGCTGCCGGTGGCTTGCACGCCGGACGGCAAGTCGGGCAGCGAGAACTCGACGATCGGCTGGATCGTGTAGCCGGAGCCTCCGTCGGTCAGGACGAGGTTGTCAACGCCCCCACTCGCGATCGCGGTCGCCTCGAAGCCGGGGGTCGGGTTGCCGCCGGTGAGCGTCACCGTCGGCGTCGTGAAGCCGAACCCGGTTTCGTTGACCGTGATGCTCATGAGCACGCCCGGCGAGATCGCCGCGGTAGCCGTCGCCACCGCGGTCGGGGTCACGCCGGCCGCCGTGATAGCGACGTCCGGCGGCGAGGTGTAACCGTTGCCGGAACTGGTAACGGTGATCGCCGCGATGCCGCCGGTCTTCGGGTCCACCGTTGCGACCGCCTCGGCCCCAGCGCCGCCACCGTTGCTGATCGTCACGATCGCGTCGGCGAGCACCTGCGGGCTGTTGGCCCAGTTCGGATAGGGGCCGAAGTAGTGGGGGATCTTTGACGCATCGGTCGGATCCGTCGGAGCACCCGCTAACGCGACCGGGGCCGATCCGACCGCACCGGGGCGCCCGAGCCCGGCCGCCCCCATCTGCGTAAACGTGACCCCGACCAGCAGGGCCATCACCAGAATTCGTCTCATGAAGTCGTTCCTCCGCCCGGGAGACTGTGAGCACAGGTGTCACGCAACGTCGACGGAGCAACACCAATCAGGGTCAGCGGCCCCCGACGGCCGGGACTTTGGTCCCATGGAGCCGGCCAGGCGGCCGGCCAGGCGGTGACGAGGCACACCGGTTTCGTGGCGTCCGGGCTGGTTATCCGCCGATCATCACCGGTGCGGTCGCAAGGTCCACATGGGACCGCAACATCCCATGTGGACCCTCGGTGACTCCGGTGCGGTCAGACCTAAGTACCTCACCCTCAGCCGGTGCGCCGGCCACTCACGGCCGCGAACTCGGCGGCCCCGGGGTCATTGTCGGGCGGTGGCACCAGCGGGGCCGGCCGTCCCGGGTCGGCACCACCGGCGTCGAGCCGGAACGGCGGGTACTCGTCGCGCATCAGCCCGGCGTAGGCCAGAACCCGGTAGCACCACCGGTTCATGCCCATCACGAAGTCGTACAGCGGCTCCGGGTACCGGCCGGTGAAGGTGAGCACGACCACCGCGACGAGCACGAGCAGTCCGATCAGCCCGATACCGGCCGCGAAGCGCCAGCTGTCGTCCGTCCAGCCGGTCGACCATCCGCCGGTGAACAACGCCACCACCAGGTAGTGCGGGATGGCCAGCAGCCACCACTTGACGAGCACCAGGCCGCGCGAGAGGCGTTCGGGGTAGTCGACGGTGAAGTCGGCCGGGTAGGTCGGATCCGGCTCGAGGCTGAACGGCGGATACCGGTCGGTCCCCAGCACGTTGAACGCGTAGTAGGACACCCGCCAGGTCCAACGCATCACCCCGACGTTGAACTCGAAGATCGAGCGGGGGTAGCGGCCGGTGAACAGGATCGCCACGCCGGCCACCATGGTAAGCGGCACGACGGCCAGCCACAGGAAGGCGAGCACGATGGCGTGTGGGATGGCGAGGAACCACTTGACCAGCCACTTCCATCGGCTGAGGCCGGGATCCAACCGTCCATCGAGCCGCGCCGGATAGCCGCTCGGTTGTCCGGCCGGGCCTCGGCGCTCACCTGCGGCCGGGGCCGGGCGACGGACCGCCACCAACATAACCGGCAGGCCGATCGCGAACAGCACGAACCCAACCCCGAGCGCTCCGAGCCCCACCGGCAGCAGGAGGCCCGTGTTGGCGCCGACCGAGACGTCGGCCGTCACTCCGGGCGCGGCGTTGGCGTTCATGACCACGACCGCCCATTCGCCGGACTGACTCGGCCAGGTCACCGTTTGGCGTCCGGGACCCGAGGCCGACGCGACCCAGAAGCTCTGCTGCATCGGCGGTGTCACGGAGCCGGAGCCGTTGACCGGTTCGGTGTCAGAGCGGAACGGTCCCCACCGCAGCCCGGTGATCCGCTCGTAGGCCGCGCCGCCCAGCCACGCGTCGACATCATCGGCCGGCGCGATGCCCACGAAGACGTCACCGGTGCCCGCGGCGTCGGCCGCGGCGACCCGCAGCGTCCCGAGCGGGTGATCCGGCGCGAAGTCCGCCGAGCCGGTGCGGAGGTCGAGCCGGGTCGTGAGGACGGCCGTCGACGTCCGCAGGCGCTCGGTCCGGGATTGGTAGAAGCCGTCGTCGTCGCGCTGGGTCAGGTGGATCGTCGTCATGGCGGCCCCGCCCACCGCGAAGGAGAAGCCGGTCACCGCCAGGAGGGCACCCAGGACGACCGTGATGATCTTTCCGGCGCGCATGACGCGTCACCTCGATTCGCGAGTTCGTACGCATCCCTTGCCGCCATCCGACGACGACCACCGGGCGTTGCCCAGTGCCCTTTCGCCTCGGCCACCCGGGTCGTAGGGCCCTCGCGCGTGCGGCGGGTCAGTTCACCTCGACGGTGACCCGGGGTGGGTTGACGAGCGAGTTGTGGACGGTGCAGTGGCCGGCGACCGCGCGTAGGGCCGCACGACGCTCCGGCGGCAGGGAGGCCGGCACCCGCACCGTCAGCTGCACGGCGGCCACCCGGGCCGGCCGGTCGTTCGCCATCTCGAACTCGGCCGTGACGGCAAGGCCGTCGCGGTCGAAGCCGTGCCGGCTCAGGTACCGTCCCGCGTAGAACGCCACACAGGTGGCCAGCGCGGCCACGAACAGCTCGGTCGGCGTCGGCGCGCTGTCGTCCCCGCCTTCGTAGGTCGGCTGGTCGGTCCGTACGCGGTGGCCACGCACATTGACCTCGTACGTCTCACCGCGTACGACACACACCTCGAGCCGGCTGGCTACCTCCGGGCCCCGGTCGATTACCTGGTTGGTCATCGTCCTCTCCTCACGATCGGCCGTCTTTCGCGGTTGGGCTGAACCCCAGCACGGCGCGACGATTCAGCGCCCGCGACAACCTACGGGTGTGGATAGGCGTCGTAACTGTCATACGCAGACTCTCGGTGGGCAGGATGGATGCCGACCAGGGCCGAAGGGCACTGCCTACACACCCAGGCGTCGCGGACGGTGGAAATGACCCTCGGAGGAGGTGGACGATCATGTCGTACGTCCGCAGTCGTCTCGTAGGCGCCGTGGTGACCGCCATCGCGCTCGTCGGAACTTCGTTCCTCTCGGCGTCGTGTGCGCGCCGGCCCCCGGTCGCGCAACCGCCGACCACGACCTCGCCCGCGACCTCGGCCCCCGCCACCATCACGCCGACGCCCCCGCCGTCATCCACCCCCACCAGCTCGACTCCGCCCACGCGTCCGCCCACGACCACGCGTCCGCCCACGACCACGCGTCCGCCCACGACCCAGCCGCCACCCTTTCCGCCGAGCCTGCGCGGTAAGGATCTCGAGTTGATTCCGAACGCGGGCCACGTCGTCGCGCTGACCTTCGACGGCGGCGCGAACAATGCCGGCCTCGCCTCGATTTTGGCCACATTGGACAGCGCTGACGTCCCCGCCACGTTCTTCCTGACCGGCCAGTTCGCGAACCGCTACCCGCAGTCGGTGAAAGACATCGTGCGGGCCGGCCACCGCCTCGGCAACCACACC
>JBLNGJ010000055.1:0-4392 GCA_050264675.1 Micromonosporaceae bacterium | reverse complement strand
ATCTGGGCACCGATCTCCCGGTAGGCCTTGCGGAGGTTCGGCTCCAGCTCGGCGAACGGCACCTCGATTTCGAGCCGCACCCGAGTCGGGCTCAGGGTCTCGACGGTGCTCTTCACGGGCGTACTCCCTCTGTTTCCGCTCTTGATGATCTGCTGGTAAAGGCCCCGTCCGGGCCGGGATGAGTTTAGGCGAGCGTTCCTGACCGGTATGTGCGCGGCCGGCACCCGACCACCCAATGATCCCAGTGTCCCCGCTTGTCCGGTCGGGGTGGCGGGATTTGAACCCACGGCCCCTCGCTCCCAAAGCGAGTGCGCTACCAAGCTGCGCTACACCCCGGTGGCCGCCCAAGTGTACGGGCAGCTCCTCGCAGCCAGTTCGTTGCCACGGGTCACCCGGCCCCGATGCTGGGCAGATTCCGGGATCGAGCCCTCTCGCGGCCGGGCTTAACGGCAACCTTGCGAAAGTTGCCCAGGGGGCGGGGCACGCGTCGATCTTCGGGCTCTATGCCCCGGGGCCGGCCCGTGCGCTGACCGAAGCGAGTGCTCGGCCGGACCCGCTACGCTGGACGCCGATCGTGGTGCCACCCGGCCCCACGCGCGCGGCCGTAGCTCAATGGCAGAGCTTCAGTCTTCCAAACTGACGGTGAGGGTTCGATTCCCTTCGGCCGCTCCACGCTCCGCCCATCCGTTCCAGGCACGAGTCGCAAGCGCCATTACTCCGACGACAGGGCGGCGACCAGGGTCTGGCCCGGCTGGTTGGGGTCGGCACCGACCGTCCACACTCGATTGCCGTCGGCAACCGCGACCGAGAAGTCGCCCGGCAGCGCGATGCTCGTCCCGCTGATCCAGGTGTTCGTGTCGATCGGCCAGATCACCGTGGTGTGGTTGGCGTTGTCGATGGTGGACAGCCACGCGAGCGAACCGGCCACCGCCTGCCCGCTGGTGAACGGAGGCAGAGTCAGCGCCCGCGTCAGGATCCCACCTGGGAACCGGACGCGATAGGCGGCGCACGGATCCGGAGTCAGCACGAGCACCGCGCCCTCGGCACCGCAGCCCAGGGTCACGAACCCGGTGGCCGGCGCCCAACCGATGTCAACGGACCGACCGTCGGCCACGCGCTGCACGTAGGTCGTCGGGGCCGTGTGGTTCTGGCTCGCGACCACGACACCACCCGGGCAGACCCGCAACGGCTGGCCTCGCTGGGGCAGGCTCGCCATCAGCGCGATGGCCGGATCGGCGACGCCGTCGTGTAGCCGGGTGAGCTGCGCCCGGTCGTCGCCGGTAGCACCATGCTGCACCCATACGGCGGAGCCGTCGGCCGCCAGGGACATCGGTGAGACCACCGGGTATGTGTGCCGCACGTGTCCATCAAGGTCGTACTCGACAACCTGATCCGCGCCGACGGAGACCGGACGGGCATCGGCCACATCACCCGCCACCCATACCGATGTGTCGGTAACCGCGATCGCCGACGGCGAGCCAGCGATCGACCACGACCCGAGCGGCTTCAGGGTCGCCGAGTCCAGCCGCACCAGCTCGCCGGGCGTTCCGCCGGGCAGCAGCGGACCCGCGCCGAAGGCCAGCCAGATGCTGCCCGCCCCCGCGGCGACCGCGCTCACGTCGTCCGCGTGGTGCACCGTGGCCAGGCCGAGCAGGCTTACCGGAGCCGGCGGCCCGCTCGGCGCCGTGTTTGACGGTGTCGGTTGGACGGGCTCCCGCCGGACGATGGGCGAAGTCGACACCGCCACGATGGCGGCCACCGCAGCCAGGGCGGCCGCGGCGACGGCGAGCCGACGACGGGCAGTGCGTCGGTCACCCCGGTGGCGGATCTGTGGCGGCTCCGGCCAAGCGGCGGCCGCCGCCCGGGCGTGGAGGTCGGTAACCAGGAAGGCGAGGTCGGCGTCGAGGTCAGGCACGGTCGGCCTCCGCGGTGCGCTCGGTAAGCAGGGCGGCCAGCGCGTGCCGCCCCCGGGACAGGCGGGCCTTGACGGTGCCGACCGGCACCCCGGTCTCGGTCGCGATCTCGGCCACCGGCAGGCCGACGATGTGGTGCAGCACCACGGCGACGCGTTGTTCGACCGGCAGCTGGCGCAGCACCGCCGCCTGGGCGACCGTAGCGTCGCGTGGGGGCGGCGCCGCATCGGGCACACCATGCCGGCGGTAAGCAGCCCGTCGCCCCCGTAGTGTGCGCCACCGGTTGGCGAGCACTCGCCAACCCACCACCCGCACCCAGGCCTCCGGATCAGCGCAGGCACTGACCTGCGCCCACCGCTGCCAGGCCCGGGTGAACGCCTCCTGCGCGGCATCCTGAGCCTCGGCCAGGTCGCCACCGGCGGCGTAGAGGTACTCGAGCACCCGCGTGCGCGTACCGCGGTAGAACTCGTCGAAAGAATCCTGGGTTGCCGGGTCGCGCACCAGCCGTCCTCCTGCCTCCACCCCCCATGACCCGCCACGGCCGTCCGGGGTTGCACCCGAGGGCACTTTCGCCGATCGAGCCCATCCTGGATAGGCCGAAGGGGGGCAGTTCCCAGGAAACTGCCCTTCGGCGGAAGGGTGGTCCCCGGTGCGCGGCGGCGCCGAGTCAGCGGCGACCCGGCCCACGGCGGCGCCGAGTCAGGCGGCGGTCACCGTGAGCGTGTCGCCAGCGCGGTCGACCAGCACCGTGTGGCCGTCACGGATCGTGCCGGCGAGCAGGGCCTTGGCGAGTTGGTCGCCGATCGCCGTCTGGATCAACCGGCGCAACGGCCGAGCCCCGTAGATCGGGTCGTAGCCGTGGCTGGCCAGCCAGGCCCGGGCAGCGTCGCTGACCCGTAGCGCCAACCGCCGCTCGGTCAGGCGGCGCTGCAGCGCCGCGAGCTGGATGTCCACGATGGACGCCAGGTCCAGCGTGGACAGCGCGTGGAAGACCACGATGTCGTCGAGTCGGTTGAGGAACTCCGGCTTGAAATGTGACCGGACCACGGCCAGCACCGCGTTGCGGCGCTGCTCGTCGGTGAGCGTCGGGTCGGCGATGGCGTGCGAGCCGAGGTTCGAGGTGAGGACGAGGATCGCGTTGCGGAAGTCGACCGTGCGGCCCTGCCCGTCGGTGAGCCGGCCGTCGTCGAGCACCTGCAACAGCACGTCGAAGACCTCAGGATGAGCCTTCTCGATCTCGTCGAGCAGGATCACCGAGTACGGGCGGCGGCGCACCGCCTCGGTGAGCTGACCGCCTTCCTCGTAGCCGACGTAGCCGGGCGGGGCGCCCAGCAGCCGGGCCACCGAGTGCTTCTCGCCGTACTCGCTCATATCGATGCGCACCATGGCCCGCTCGTCGTCGAAGAGGAACTCGGCGAGCGCCTTGGCGAGTTCGGTCTTACCCACCCCGGTGGGACCCAGGAAAAGGAACGAACCGGTGGGCCGGTTCGGGTCGGCGATGCCCGCGCGTACCCGTCGCACCGCGTCCGAGACGGCGGCGACGGCCTCGGGCTGCCCGACCACGCGCTGCCGGAGCGAGCCCTCCATGCGCAGCAGCTTGGCCGTCTCACCCTCCATCAGCCGACCGGCCGGGATGCCGGTCCACGAGGAGACCACGGCGGCGATATCGTCCGGCCCGACCTCCTCTTTGAGCATCGCGCCGTCGTGCTGCAGCGCGGCGAGCTCCCGCTCGGCCGCCACGAGCTGCCGCTCCAGATCAGGGATCCGGCCGTAGCGCAGCTCGGAGGCGCGGGCCAGATCGAGGTCACGCTCGGCCCGGTCGGCCTCACCGCGCAGCGTCTCCAGCCGCTCCTTGGCCGCCGAGATCTTCGCGATGTGCTCCTTCTCGGTGCGCCACCGATCGCCCAGCGCGGCGAGCTGCTCCCGTTTGTCGGCGAGCTCCTTGCGCAACGCGTTCAGACGCTCGGCCGATGCCGCATCCGGCTCCTTGGCCAGCGCCATCTCCTCGATTTCGAGGCGGCGCACCGCCCGCTCGATCTCGTCGACCTCCACCGGCCGGGAGTCGATCTCCATACGCAGCCGGGACGCGGACTCGTCGACGAGGTCGATCGCCTTGTCGGGCAGGAACCGGTCGGAGATGTAGCGGTCGGAGAGTGTGGCCGCGGCGACCAGGGCGGCGTCGGTGATCCGGACGCCGTGGTGCACCTCGTAACGCTCCTTGAGCCCGCGCAGGATGCCGATCGTGTCGGGCACGCTCGGCTCACCGACGAGGACCGGTTGGAAGCGACGCTCCAGGGCCGGGTCCTTCTCGATGTGCTCACGGTATTCGTCCAATGTGGTGGCACCAACCATGCGCAGCTCGCCGCGGGCCAGCATCGGCTTGAGCATGTTGCCGGCGTCCATCGAGCCTTCGCCCTTGCCCGCGCCGACCACGGTGTGCAGCTCGTCGAGGAAGGTGATCACCTGGCCGTTGCTGGTC
>JBLNGJ010000054.1:0-8463 GCA_050264675.1 Micromonosporaceae bacterium | reverse complement strand
TAGCTCATCGGAACGCCGGTCCACTGGGAGATCGCGCCGCGCGCGGTCTGGTAAAACGTCTCGGCCGCGGGCTGCACGACCACATCGTTGTAGACCGAAAGCACGGCCGCGGGCGGCGCGACGATACTCGCAGCGTTGAGCGTGCCCCGGAGCTGACGGTACTCGTCGCCGCTGGACAGGTCGTCGTACGCCTGCCATGCCACGATCGGGGCGGTCACCACGGCCCCGACCGTGCCGAGAACGCGTCCGGCGCCGAACAGCCGCGCCGTCGTGCCGGGGTTGAACGCACCCCAGATCATCATCCCGCCGCCGGCCACCTGGAGGCCGCCACCGGTGTAGCCGAGCGCCGCGCGTGCGTCGTTCTCGTCTTGGCTGGCGCCGTAGATGCTGAACCCACCACCGAGCACGTTCAGACCACCCATGCCGGCCCCGTAGTTGCGGTAGGTCGGCAGCTCGTAGACCGCCTGGATGGACGTCTGGCTGAGCGTGGCCGGGTCGTTGAACGTGGCGACGCCACCACCGCTGACCGCGAAGTCGCGCACCGCGAGCCGCGACGCCTCGCCCCAGATCGCGTTGTACTCCGCGGTCGGCAGCGTGCCGGTCGGGATTCCCAACCGCGCGCGCAACGCCATCTCGGCGGCGTCGGCCGGGCCGGCATAGACAGTGTCGCCGATCATGTAACCCTGGCCGGCGGCGCGCGCCAACGTCGCGTCGGCCCGCGCGGCCGAACCGGTGTAGAGCAGCAGGTCGCCGGTGAGCACGTCTCCGACCGCGTTACGGGGTCGGAAGTAGATCCGCACGGCGCCCGAGGTCGCGTTGATCCCGAGCGACGCGGCCGCCCAACCGCTGAGCGCGCTGTCGCTGTCGGTGCCCGCGGCCACCGGCTGGATTTCCAGCATCGCCGACGAGCTCGTAGGCGTCTCGAGCGGTGGCGGCAGATACCGCTCCGGTCCGGCGATGCACTCCTGCATGGCTTCTTCGCGTGGCGTCTCGGTGGTCGGGTCGGCACACGACTGCATGGTCGGGTCGCAGTCCGTGCCGTTAGGGTCGGCGAACGCGATCGGGTTAGCGCGCCCGTAGCCGAACATGTTCGGGCCATCGGCGAGTCCCAACGGGTCCGGACTGATCCAGCGGCCGAGCCAGGGCGCGTAATAGCGCGCGCCGTGGTAGTTCAGGCCACTCTCCTCGTCGCGCTCCTTCCCGCAGAACCGGTACCGCTTCGGCGCCTCGGTGCGTCCTCGGCTCGCCTGGTAGGCCGTTGCGCCGTAGGGGGTGTACTCCTCGTAGGAGATGACTCGGGCCTCGTCGTCCAGCTCGAGCGTGGCCGAGCCGACGTGGTCGCTGTACTGGAACCGCACGACCTGAGGTCGCGTGCCGTCGTCGACATCGTTGCGGGTCTCGACCAGCGCCACCCGACCGCGGTCGTCGCGCACGTGCAGGGTCTCCCGCACCAACCCACGATCGGGTCCCGTGAGCCGGCGGTAGATCTCCACACCGGCCAGGTAGACCCGCTCCTCCCGCACCTCCCCAGATCGATGCACGGTAATCTTGCGGATCCGCTCACCACCACTGTCGTAGGTGTAGTACGTGCGCTCGGCCCGATCGTCGGTGGCCTCGCGTTGCACGGTCCGCAGCCGGTTGCGGTGATCCCAGGTGAGCGCGTGCAGGTGTGGCAGCTGGGTCATGTTCCCATGGGCGTCGTAGATATACGCCTCGGTGGGAGCGCCGGTCAGGCCGGCCGAGTGGAGCCGATTGCTGGTCGGATCGTAGGTGAGCTCGCGGGTCCAGCCGGCGTTGCGCGGGTGGGTGCCGCGATGCCGGATCGTGGTGATGTTGTCCACGGCGTCATAGGAGTAGCTCTCCACATAACGGGCGAGGGCCTGGCCGTCGCCGGGCAGCGGTAGCCCGGTCGATGCCTGGTCGGCTGGCCCCGACGGGATCGGCCCACCCCCGCCGACATGCTCGCGCCCGGTCGCCTCAATCAGGCGGTAGATCGCGTCGTAGGTGTAATCCGAGCCCGGTTCCACCCGGCGGTTGCGGAAGAACACCGTTTGCTGGGCGCGGTCGTCGACATGCGTGATGTTGCCGACCGCGTCATAGGTGTAGCGAAGGTCCTGCACCGCCGCGCCGGCTCGTCGGGTCACGATTCGCGTGGTACGAAACGTCAGCGGGTCGTACTCGTGGTCGGTCGTGGTCCCGTTGCCGTACCCGATGCGGGTGCGCTGCCCGCGCGCGTTGTAATCGACACGGGCGACGAAGACCCGCCAATCGGCCGGTCGCGGTGGGAGCGCGGCATCGATGCGGTCCAGCAACTGACCCTCGCCGTAGCGGTAGCGCAGGATGCTCGGCTGGCTCGCCGCGGCGTGCGGTGCGGTCACGGTCACCGGCCGGCTCAGCGCATCCCAGGTCGTGGCCCACTCGTAGATAACGTCGTCGAGAGCGACCTCGCCGGCCCAGTCCGGCACCTGATCGTGGGCGGCCACGAGCTGGCGGGTACCCACCAACACATTGCCCATGAAGTCGACCGCGAGCGTGGTGGCGATGCCGGCCTCGTCGCGATGGACGTGCAGCCGCCCGCGCAGGTTGCGCGCCACCGCGTCCGGTATGGCCTCGCCGTAGCAGAACTCTTCGGTGAGCACGGTCGCGGTGGGCCGGTCGGGGTCGATGCCGCGCACGTGGACCCGGCTTGGTCGCCGTAGCCGGTCGTAGGTGCTGCGGACCTCGTGGCCGCGCGAGTCCCACAGCCGGATCAGCTCGCCGCGCACATCCCGCAGCGTCCACCGGTCCCCGGCATCGGTGCTCGACTCGTGCACGGGACGACCCAGCAGGTCGTACTCGGCCCGCAGGCAGGCCCGACCGAGCGGGTCGAGATCCGTGACCGCGTCGCGGACGACCAGCCGGTTGCCCTGGACGTCAAGCTCCAGCCGGGACGGCACCGGTCCCCAGCCTCCGTTGTCAGCGACCCGCCCGACCTCGCGCCCGAGCGCGTCGAACCACACCCGGCCCGGTGTGCCGGCATGCGCCGCCGACTTGCCGGCGGCCACCGCCTCGGGCGCTTTGCCGCGACCCCTGGTTCGTTGCTCGAGCCAGCTCGACCAACCGCCGGCCTTGGCCAGGTAGCCGGCGACGGTACCGGCGACGTCGGGGTCGGTCACCGGGTCGAGCAGCACGGTGTCGTTGGCGTCCCAGGTCACCTGACCCCAGGCGTTGAAGACCGCCTTCTCGTACGTGCCGTCCGGATGAAGCGTGGCCACCACGCGTCCGAGCGGATCGTAGAAGATGACCGAGCTGACCCCGACCTCGACGGCGAACTCGAACCGGTGCGTGTCGGTGTGGAACGGCTCGTACTGGCGGATCGGCCGGCCCTTGTCGTTGAAGATCGTCCAGCCGGTGGCGAGCCAGCTCGGCGCGTCGGGCCCGCCCTGGGCACGCTTCTTCAGCTGAATCTCGCGCGCATAGCCGTCGAAGTAGTGCAACTCGTAGGCGAGCGGCCCGGCCTCGCCCTCGGCCAGGTCGCTGGCGTGCCGCTCCCGGGCGACCGTCAGCGTCACCGCCGCCTCGCCTGATCGCTGGAACGCGAAGCGGTCGTGGACGGCGCGGGACGACGCCCGGCCCAACACCTCGGCCGCCAGGCCGAGTGGATCGGCGAGGACCCGGCGGACGACGTCGTCGGGCAGGTCGGGTTGGAACCCGTCGAGGCTGCCCCCCACCGTCTCGCCACGCTTACCCATCACGGCCAGGCCGACGACGTCGCCGAAGGCGTCGAACGCGACGGCCGACCGGTTGCCGTTCGCGTCGGTGACCAGGGCCGGCTGCAGCACCCGGTAGTCGTGCCCAGCGAACTCGACGTCGCGTTCACCGTCCACTGTGCGTTCCCCGGCTGTAACCCGGTTGCCGAAGCAGTCGATGGTCTCGGCCATCAGCAGGTCGTACCGGTCGTAGGCGACGACCGCCTCGGTGCTCGCCTCGGCCCGGTGGAACGGGTCACGGTAGCGGCACGGAAGGAAGAAGTGCCGGCGGGCGAACTCCCACTCGGCGGCCGCGTCGTCATCCGGGTCGGACGACAGGAACACCCGGCCGGACGGCGCCCACCACGCACCGTCGCGCCGGCGGTACCCGCCATCGCCCACAAGTACCTCCGTGCGCGCCTTCCGATCCAGCAGGGCCTGGCCGTCTCGGATCAGCACGGCATCGAGCAAGGCGTCGGTGAAGGCCAGCCGGTAACCTTCCCCGGCCAACGCCCGCGACTGCACCTGACCCACCGGCAGCAGCGTGAGCGGGTCGCCAGCGGCCACCCCCAGGTCGTCGGGCCGGTACCGGGTCTGCTCGTGCGCGATGAGCCGCCGCCGGGCCCGACCGGGCTCGGCCCGATGGGGGTGTGGAATCTCGGCGAGCCCCTCGAAGGCGGCGTAGTCGTTGCTCCGCCAGGCCTCGACGGTAAACAACCCGTCGGCGCCATCGGGGTCGACGCCGGTGAGCTCGTACACCCGCGTCTGCGCCGACTCGGGCGTGCGGTAGTCGTCGGTGTCGTCGACCGCGTTGGTGAAATCGTGGCGTGTATAGGTGATCACGCTCGTGGCCTGAAGTGCCCGGTCGGCGTCGGTCGGCAGAGCTGGATCGGCCCGCCGCCGGCCGTAGGCGACATCGACCTGGCGCAGCGCATTGCCGAACTCGTCGGCCTGCACGACCAGCCGGTGCTGGACCCGCGGGTCATCGCGGTCGCGTTCGTCGTGGTAGGTGATGGTCTCCCGGGGAACCACCGCGAAGACGCCATGGCGCGTAGCATCGCCGGCCGCGGTCGGCTGCAGGCACCGCACGGTCAGGTTCTGCACCGTCACCGCGTATGGGCGGGACTCGGCCGCCGAGCCGTCGACCGCATACACCTCGCGGCGAACCATGGCCCCCTTGAGCGCCCGCAGGGCTTCGCGCTCGTCGGTGATGGTGAGCCCGACCGGTAGCTCGGGCCGCCCGGCGACGCCGAGCGGCGGGTCGGGCCAATTCGTCCACAGTGGGTGGTCGGGCCCGCCGAGATGGAACCAGGTTCGGGTCAGCACCGGGGGAACGTCGGACCGCGGCGCGCCATCATCCGATGTGGACGCCCCGAACGCGGCGAACTCCTCGGCGTCCCATTGCTCGACCATGCCGAACCCGCGGAACTCGCGTTCGACCCCGTCGTACCATCCGTCGTGGTAGGCGCGGCGGGTGACGAAGCGGCTGCGGCTTAGCCGGTCGATGCTCTCGATCCGGGCCACGACGTGTACCGGGAACGGAAGCTTGCCCAGCCAAGGCCGGCCGACCGCGCGGTCACGGAGGGCGAAGTGGGTCGAGGTCGCGTACGACACCCGTGACTCGGCACCGAGGTTGTTCACGGTGCGCACCAACAGATGCGGCTTGGCGCCCATCAGGTCGACGTACTGGAGCTGGCGGCCGCCGTCACTGGGTAGCGGAGACGACCACACCAGGCAGGCGGTGCCCTTGCCGAGCAGATCCATGACCGCGACCGAGGTGAGGTTGTCGGTGTGCGGAAACACCGGCAACCGCACCGGTGTGGCCCAGGCATTGCCGGAACAGTTCGCGTAAAGCAGCACACCGTCGGCGTGCAGATAGAGCAGGTCGGCCGTGCCGGAGCCGTCGACATCGGCGACCCGAACCCGAGCCGGATCGAACACATCGCTGCGGTCAAACCATGGCGCACCATCCATCGTGATCTTCGCACCGAACCGGCCGAAACCCAGGTTCGGCCAGTAGCAGACGTCGCCGTTGCGGATCCGGACCAGGTCGGCCAGGCCGTCACCGGTCATGTCCGCGAACACCACGGCCTCGTGCTTGTCCGCGGTGACCAGGCGTGGCCCGGTCTCGTCATCGAGCGCGAACGGAGTTCGCCGCCCGTCGTGGTAGCCGTCGTCGCCCTCGCAGCGGTGCCACACGAGTGCGTCCGACTCGACCACGATCATGTCGGCCCGGCCGTCACCGTCGAGATCGACAAGTTGCGTCTGTGGGCCCGGGTCGGGTATCGGTCGCCGCCGGAATGGCCGAAACTCGCGCCAGCCCTCGCCACCGTCGTGCCGGAAAACGCCGGGGCCGGGACCGGCCGCGACGACGACGTCCACCACCCCGTCACCGGCGAGGTCGGCGAGCTGCACCTCCCGACCGGCCAGGCTGACCTGGGGTCGGGGTGTCACGGCCTCGACCGGACCGACGGCGAAGCCCGCACCGACCGGGCTGAGGTTGCGTCGATAGAACCAGCCACCGGCCTGTTCGGTGAGGATCCCCGGAGCACCCTCACCGTGCAGGTCGACCCAGCGGTACTCGTTACCGTCGATGCCGCGGGGTAGGTTCGCCAGCGCGCCCCGATCCGCGACCGCCACCGATGTGCCCACCACCGCCTCGCTGTACTCGAACTCGGTCGCCGGGATGCTGCGCCGCAGGTAACCATCGCCGGCCCGCCGGTAGCCGACCTGACTGGCCCGGCGCAGCATCGAATACCCGGGTCGGTGCCGCACGGCGCCGGCCCCACCCGCCCCGACCTGCTCGTACTGCAGATCGGTCGAGGCGACCAGGCAGTCGGCGCCCACCCCCGGCTCGTCCGGGAAGTGATGAAACATCAGCAGCCGCTGGCACAGCCGGGTGTTGCGCACCTCGAACCCGGCGCGGTAACTGGAGAACGGATCGGGCCGGTAGGTCCAGGTCCGGTCGCCGGTCGATCGGGGCACATCGACGTCGTGGTCGCCGTAGTCGAGCACGACCTCGAAGAGCCATTCCGGCCCGGCGGCGGCGAGGAACCGCGGCCGGCGGCCGGTCGCGTCGAGCAGCGGCACGCGGTTGCCGTATCGGATCCGTTTGAGGTACCGGTTGGCCCGACGGCGAGGGTCGTCGGCCGGACCCCGGTTGCGCTCGTGCGGACGGCTGAGGTCGATGCCCGCCGAGTCATCGGGGACGTATTCGTAGACGATCGCATTGCCGACGGTGTCCCGGCTCTCGCTGACCAGCCAGGTGAAGATCTTCCGGGGATCGCCTGGGTCGTAGATCCGCGACCTCGCAGACAGACCGAACACGGTGAGGACGCCATCGCGCGACCACGACCGCCAGTGCACGTCGGTCTCATCGCCCGTGCGGCTCCAGCGTTCGATCCGGGCGTAGGCAACCTCGACCCGGGGACGGTAACGGCGCACCCGATAGCCGTCGACCACCGCAACGTCACCATCGACGGGGGTGAGATCCTCGGCGCCCGAGAGCACGAAGACGTCCGAGTCGTGGTCGTCGTCGTAGCGCGGCAGCCCTTTCTCGGTCCGGCGGGTGATCGCCAGGGTGGACAGCGACCAGCCGAAGCCGAACGGCCCGTTACCGGAGCCCGAATCGTAGGAGAGCGACAGGGCGGGACCGAAACCCGAGCGGCCCTGCGTGACGGCGAACGGGAACGACATCGACGCCGTGCCGGTGACCGGGTTCGCGGCCAGCTTCTCCCCGATACCGCGGATCGCGCCTCCGCCTTGCGGAAGGCTGATCGTCGGTGCGTGCGTGACGTGGGCACCAGCCGGGTCGGTCGTTGGCCCGCCCGGCACCGCCGCCGACGGGGTGGGTCCTGTTCCTCCGCTGCCGGTGAGGTCACCGCGAGCCGGCGAGTCAGCCATGGCCGACCACGGCGCCCGACCGGTCGCGCCGCTGAACCAGCAGAGACATGAAACCGCCTGTGGAATGGAGGTGCGGGGTTACCGGCGATCGGCCCAGTTTGATGACCGGGTGCGAATACGTTGTTGTATCTGCGCGACCGGGGCAACGTGCTCGTCCTAAAGTCGACAAACGTTATGCGGAATCGGCCTAACCTTCGCCGTCCATCGGAGAGCCCACGCCGTCTGGAGGCACGTGTCCGCCAACAATCCGTCGACCAGACGAGGGGGCGCCGGCGGCCTGCTACGGCTGCCGGATACGGTCGGCTGTCGTTACCGGTCGGGTGGTCCACAAGCGACCGGCGCCGGTGGTAAAGCTGGCATACGCCGTTCGTCGTGTGGAAAGCATGGGCATGCCTTCACGACCGGTCAGGAGCCACCGGTGCTCAATGTGGACAGCGGGCCCTTCTTCGATTCGTCCTATTTGCGGGAGGTTCCCGACGATCTCGTGAACGCCAATCTCGCCCGATGCGCCCGCTCCGCGCAGACGGTTGGCTGCCTCAGACAATGTCCCGCTCGGCGTCGGGGTCGAGAAGTTCCCGCTCGACCGAATCGCCTCGCTCGAGCTCTGCGATGGACTGACGTAGCGCCGCCGCGTTGTTCGGGTTACGCAGCAGGTACTCGGTCTCCTTCATCGACTGGTACTCCGCGAGTGAGACGATGACCACCGGCTCGTGTCCCGAGCGGGTCACCACGAGCTCCTCCGCGTCGTTGATCACGCTGTCGAGCTCAGCGGCGAGGTTGCTGCGAAGCTCGGTGAAGTTGACTGTCCGCACGCCGGCCTACCTCCCATAAG
>JBLNGJ010000053.1:0-2996 GCA_050264675.1 Micromonosporaceae bacterium | reverse complement strand
CCGGCCACCGACGCAGCGCCGCGGTGGATCAGGCGCGGACTGCGGCGGTGCACCGGGCCCGCCCGGCCAGGTCGGGGTGGCCGGTCCCCCCGGTGAAGCAGCCGGTGGCGTGCAGCAGTGCCGGCACCGCCGCACCCTGACCCTCGTCATGCTCGACCGCGAACGCACCGCCCGTGCCCAGCAGGCCGGCCACCCGCGCCACCAGCGGCCGGATCACGTCCAGCCCATCCGGGCCGGCGTAGACGGCGACCGCCGGGTCGTGCTCGGTCACCTCGGGCGGGAGGGCGGCGGCCGCGCCGGCCGGCACGTACGGCGGGTTGCACAGCACCAGGTCGACCTGGCCGTCCAGAGTGGAGAGTGTGGTGGCGTCGGTGGCGTCGCCCGCGACCACGATGACGGGGTGGCCGGCGGCGTTGCGCCGCAGCCACTCCAGGGCCGCCGGCTCCCGCTCGACCGCGTAGACCCGGCTGCCCGGAAGCTCCCCGGCGATAGCGAGCGCGATCGCGCCCGAACCGGCGCAGAGGTCGACCACGACCGGGGCCGATGCCGCGACCCCGGCCCCGGCCCCGGCCCCGGCCAGCCAGCGTAGGCCCCACTGCACCACCAGCTCGGTCTCCGGCCGAGGCACGAAGACGCCCGGGCCGACGGCGAGCTCGAGCTGGCGGAACGGGGCGGTCCCGGTCAGATGTTGCAGCGGCTCGCGGGCGACCCGGCGGCGCACCAGCTCGGCCAGGTCGGCGAGCTGCTCGTGGCTGAGATCAGGTGCGGTGAGCAGGCGGGAGCGGGTCACGCCGAGCACATGGGCCACGAGCATCTCCGCATCCGCGCGCGGCGAGGCAACCCCGGCCGCGGCCAGCCGGGCGACCACCTGCCGCAGCACCGGCGCCACCTGCCCTTGCGCCACCCTCCACTCCCTCTCCTCGGAGATCTTGGATGATTCTGGGGCCGGGAACCCCAACAATCATCCAAGATCTCGGGGCCGGGGGGTTGGTCAGCGGCGGGTGAGCTCGGTCTCGCCGGCCAGGCGGGCGGTGCGGTCGGCCTCGGCGAGCGCGTCCAGCACCGCGTCGAGCTCACCGGTGAGCACCAGGTCGAGGTTGTACGCGGTGAAGCCGATCCGGTGGTCGGTGATGCGGTTCTGCGGGAAGTTGTACGTGCGGATGCGCTCCGAACGGTCCACTGTGCGCACCTGGGCCCGGCGGGCGTCGGAGGCGGCTGCGGCGGCCTGCTCCTCGGCGAGGTGACCGAGCTTGGCCCGCAGCATGCGCAGCGCCCGGTCCTTGTTCTGCAGCTGCGAGCGTTCGTTCTGGCAACTGACCACAATGCCCGTGGGCAGGTGGGTGATGCGCACCGCCGAGTCGGTGGTGTTCACCGACTGTCCGCCCGGTCCGGATGAGCGGAAGACGTCAATGCGCAGGTCGGTCGGGTCGATCTCGACCTCGGCCTCCTCCACCTCCGGGGCGACGAACACGCCCGCGGCCGAGGTGTGGATGCGCCCCTGCGACTCGGTGACCGGCACCCGCTGGACACGGTGCACGCCACCCTCCCACTTGAGCCGGGACCAGACGCCGTAGCCGCCGTCCGGCACACCCCGGGTCTTCAGCGCCACCGCCACGTCCTTGAACCCACCCAGCTCGGACTCCTGAGCGTCGAGCACCTCGGCGACCCAGCCGTGCCGCTCGGCGTAGCGCAGGTACATCCGCAGCAGGTCGCCGGCGAACAGTGCCGACTCTTCGCCGCCCTCGCCGGCCTTGATTTCGAGGATCACATCCCGGCCGTCGTGCGGGTCGCGCGGCATGAGCAGCTCGGCCAGCCGCTCCTCCATGGTCGGGATGCGCTCGGCCAATGCGTCCGCCTCGGCCGCGAAGCTCACCGCGTCCGCCCCCGAACCGGCCTCCTCGGCGAGCTCACGCGCGGCGAGCAGGTCGGCCCGCGCCTGCATCAGCTCGGCCGCGGTCTTGTGGATCGGAGTGAGCTCGGCGAAACGCCGCCCGACCCGGCGGGCCACCGTCTGGTCGGCGTGGATCGCCGGGTCGGCGAGGCGCCGCTCCAGCTCCGCGTACTCCTCGAGCAGCGCAGTAAGGCGGTCGGTCACTTTGCCTCCTCCGCTGAGGAGAGCGCGTCGTCGGTCACTTTGCCTCCTCCGCTGAGGAACCCGATCAGGACATAGTCGACGGCGCCCACCCCGAACCGAGGCGGGCGCCGACGCGAGGCGCTACTTGGAGGTCTTCTTGGCGACCTTCGCGTACTTCTGCTGGAACTTCGCGACCCGGCCGGCCGTGTCGAGCACGCGCTGCTTGCCGGTGTAGAACGGGTGGCACACGTTGCACGTCTCAACGTGGATCTGCCCCGAGCGGGCGGTGCTACGCGTGCCGAACGTGTTGCCGCACGAACACGTGACCTGGGTCACGACGTAGTTCGGGTGGATGCCGGACTTCATCAGCGGTGCATTCCTCTCTGTCGCCGGGTCGCCGGGTGGTTGGGCACGCCCCCGCGGGCGCAGCCGGCGTGAACCGGAACAACACTCAAGTGTGCCACGCCCTTCCCGGTGCGCCCTGCCCAGTGCCCCCGGCGGGCGCCCGGTCCCGTGCCTCGGCCCGTACCCCGTCCAGGCCGACCCGACAAAGAGACCCTTCGCTACTTGAGCACCAGCCGGCCGGAGGCCTCGAACGCGGCGAGGTCGACGAGGGTCTCGCCGACCGTCGGCCAGAGCGGCTCGGGCAGGTCGTTGGGGTCGAAGAACCCGGCGTCGATCGTCTCGTCGGTCTCGCGCACCAGCTCACCACGCCAGCTCGGCACCAGGAACGAGACGACGAAGAGCTGGTAGCGATCACCCCACTGGTTCGTGCTGGTGTAGTCGGCCCCGGTGTGCATGGCGAACGGGAGGACCTCATCGGCGGTGAGACCGGTCTCCTCGAACACCTCGCGCGCGGCACACTCCGCGATGGACTCACCCAGCTCCATCGCGCCGGCCGGCATGGCCCAGAAGCCGTTGT
>JBLNGJ010000052.1:0-3573 GCA_050264675.1 Micromonosporaceae bacterium | reverse complement strand
CGGCTGGGGCCAGTCGTACTGACCGAGCGCCTGCTGGGCCTCGGCGCAGGCGTGCAGGGCGGCGCTCGCGTCCGGGAAGGCGGCGAAGACCGAGTCGCCCTCGGTGAAGAGGGCCACCCCGTCACCGATGCCCAGGGCGCGCCGCAGTATGCGCCGGTGCTCCGCGAGCACCGGTCGGTAATCGGCGCCGAGCAGCTGCGCCAACCGGGTTGATCCCTCTATGTCGGTGAAGAGGAACGTCACCAGGCCGCTCGGCAGATCTTCCATTGCCGACACGGATGAACCTCCGCCCCCCTTGGAAGTCGCGCATCATCCTGCCGTACCCCGCCCAGCAGCAGCATCGGCGGAACGGGTGGAGATCCACCCATCCGGGCGCGCCGCCGCGTCACCGGCACCGCCGCTGGACGTATGGGGTAACGAGACCAGTCTGCCGGTCGATGCGGTGATCCGGCGCGGTGCCCGCGCCGTGATGTCGCGACGCGTTGGCGAAGCCGGGTCGGCGATACTCAACGGGTGGTGCAGGCGCAGCCCGACGACGCAGGGCAGACGAGCGACCTCGAGGCTGTCACCGCCCAGTCGCCCCGTCCGCCGGTGCCCACCGAGACGGCACCGACCGAACCGGTGGCCAGCCATCGGCGCACCCCCGGCGTGCTGCTGCCGGCGTGTGTGTTCGGCGTGCTGCTGGTGGTCGCCGCGCTGGTCGGGCGGTACGTGATCCCCACCCAGGGACCCGGCTCGGCCTCGGCGCCAACCGCCGAGGCGACCAGCGGGCCGGCGACGACGACCGCGGCGGCGGTGACACCGACCGCGGTCGGGCCCACGCCGCTGGCGAGGCCGGCCGACGGGCTGAGCCAGTGGGCCGGCGCCGTCGGTCGGGCGCTCAACGTGCCCGAGGTCGCCATCCAGGCCTACGGGTACGCGCAGTACGTGGTGGCCCAGCGCGACCAGTCGTGCCACCTGAGCTGGACCACGCTCGCCGGCATCGGCCAGGTGGAGTCCCAGCACGGGCAGGCCGGCGGGGCCGTGCTGGAGCACAGCGGCCGGTCGGCCCCGCCGATCGTGGGCCCGCTGCTGGACGGGCAGGGTGGTCGGATCCTGGTCCGCGACACCGACGCCGGCGCGTTCGATGGCGACCCGACCTACGACCGCGGGATGGGGCCGCTGCTGCTGGTGCCGTCGGTATGGCGGACGTACGCCGCCGACGCCGACGGTGACGGGATCCTCGACCCGTACGATCTGGACGATTCGGCGCTGGCCCTGGCGACGCTGCTCTGTGCCGGCAGCGAAGATCTGAGCAAGGCCAGCGGGTGGAACGCGGCGATCGCCCGGGTCCATCCCGGCACCACGTACGCCAAGTCGGTCTTCACGATCGCGGATGACTACGGGCAACGCAGCCGCAGCGTCGGGTAACCGAGAAAAGCCTCAAACGCCCGCGTACCACACGGGCACCATTGTCGGCCGATGCTGCACGCGGCAAGCTGATGGCGTGCGGTTGCGGGAGTGGGGCGGCATACGCGAGTGGGATCCTCGCACCGCCCCCGACGCTGAGATCGCCGCCTGGCTGCGCGGCTACAACCAGGCCATCGCGGCCGACCTGCCCGATGACCCACCCTGGGGCGCCACCCTGCTGCGCGAGCGGCTCTCGGTCACCATGCCGGACGAACGGCGCATCAGCTGGGTCGCCGAGGCCGACGACGGTACGCCCGAAGGCGTCTCAGCCGAGTCACTGCTCGGGTACGCGCGGCTGCTCACGCTGAGCGGCCTGGGGGTGCTCGAGCTCTTCGTACCGCCGTGGGCCCGCCGGCGAGGGGTGGGGCGGGCACTGCTGGCGGCAGTGGCCGAGCGGGCCGTCGCGGAAGGCTTCACCTCGCTCGGGGTCGAGGTTCCCGGCGGCACGCCGGCCGCCGCGTTCTACCAGGCCGCCGGGTTCCGCCTCGCGTTCACCGAGACCCGCAGCCTGCTCGACCTGTCGGTGATCGACTGGGCACACCTGGAGGAGATGGCCAGCGGGGTGGTCTCCGGCTACCACATCGAGTTCCACCCGGGTGACCTGCCCGATGACGTCCTGCCCGCGTACGCCGAGGCCAAGCAGGTCCGCCAGCTGGACCCGGCCGGCGACCTGGAGCTGCGCCCCAGCTCGTACGACGCCGAACGCCTTCGGGCCAGCCTGCGCTGCCTGCAGGCGCGCGGCCAGCGCCCGTACATCGTGCTCGCCCTGCACGAGCGCACCGGGGCCGTCGCCGCCCTCACCGAGCTGGTGCTGCCGGCCCAGCACCCGACCCGCGGCGACCAGTACGACACCGTGATCGTGCCGGCCCACAACGGCTACGGCCTGGCTCGTGCGATCAAGGCGCGGATGCTCTGCGAGCTGCGCGTGGTCGAACCCGGGCTGCGGGACGTGCAGACCTGGCAGGCGACCGAGAACGAACAGCTCCAACAGGTCAACGAGGAGCTGGGCTTCAAGCCCGACCGGGAATGGCGTGAGTACGAGGCCGACGCCACCGACCTCGCCACCCGCCTCCGCGCCGCCGGCCACTAACCCTCTGCCGCCGACCATTAACCTCTGCCGGCGTGCCCTAGCCCAGCCACGCCGCGCCCGGGATGTCAGGTGCGCTCGCGCAGCCAGCGGGCGGCTTCGACGGCCCAGTAGGTCAGGGTGACCTGAGCCCCGGCCCGCCGGATCGCGGTGAGCGTCTCGAGGATGGCGCGGTCCCGGTCGAGCCACCCGTTCGCGGCGGCGGCCTCGACCATGGCGTACTCGCCACTGACCTGATAGGCGGCCACGGGAACATCCACAGTGGAGCTCACCGCCGCGATCACATCGAGGTAGGGCAGGGCCGGCTTGACCATGACGATGTCGGCGCCCTCGGCCACGTCCAGCGCAACCTCGCGCAGCGCCTCCCGGACGTTGGGCGGGTCCTGCTGGTAGGTCTTGCGATCGCCGACGAGGGCCGACTCCACCGCCTCGCGGAAGGGTCCGTAGAACGCCGACGCGTACTTGGCCGCGTAGGCCAGGATGACCACGTCACTGCGTCCAGCCGCATCAAGCGCCCGGCGTACGGCGCCGACCTGGCCGTCCATCATGCCGGACAGGCCGACCACGTGGACGCCGGCCGATGCCTGGGCCAGCGCCATCTCCTGGTAGCGGCCCAGGGTCGCGTCGTTGTCGACGCTGCCGTCCTCGGCCAGCACCCCACAGTGCCCGTGCGAGGTGAACTCGTCCAGACACAGGTCGCCCATGACGACCGTGGCCGGGCCGACCTCGGCGACCACGTCCTGGATGGCCCGGTTGAGGATCCCGTCGGGATCGGTGCCGCCGGAGCCGGCCGGATCGCGTCGCTCCGGCACACCGAAGAGCATCAAGCCGCCGACACCCGCCTCGACCGCCTCGGCGGCCGCCTTCCGCAACGACTCCCGCGTGTGCTGCACCACTCCCGGCAGCGACGACACCGGGCGCGGCTCGGCCAACCCTTCGCGGACGAACATGGGCAGCACCAGCTCGCCTGGGTTCGGCCGGGTCTCCTCGACCAGCCGGCGCAGGGCGGTGGTGCGGCGCAGCCGCCGTGGGCGCAC
>JBLNGJ010000051.1:0-5980 GCA_050264675.1 Micromonosporaceae bacterium | reverse complement strand
CGTGCGCCAGGGGTACGACCACCTGCCCATGGCCTCGCAGCACCACCTCACCGCATTCCAGCGGTAGTCAACTGAGGCGTTGGACGCGCTCACGGCCTGACCGCTGGGCGCCCGCCAGGGGCAGGCGGATGGTGATGGTCGTCCCGCCGCTCGCTGGGGACTCAGCGGTCACGCTACCGCCGTGGGCGGCGACGAGTTCCCGCACGACGGCGAGCCCGATGCCCGACCCGGCGACGGCTCGAGCGTGCTGTCCGCGCCAGAACCGGTCGAAGACGTGGGGGAGCTCGGCGGCGGGGATACCGGGTCCGGTGTCGGCGATGTCGAGTTGCGCCACCGCAGTGCCGGTGTGGGCGTGCACGCTCACCTGGTCGCCCGGCCGGCAGTAGCGGGCCGCATTGGTGAGCAGGTTGGCGACGGCCTGGTGCAGCCGGTCCGGATCAGCACGTACGGGCACCGGGGTGGCGAGGTAGGCGTCCACGTGCACGCCGGCGGCGTTGAGCTGCGGTTGTTGGGCGGCGAGCGCGGCCCGGGCGATCAGGGCGAGGTCGGTGTCGATCGGGTGAAGCGACAGCGCCGCGGACTCGGCGGCGGACAGGTCGGCCAGATCCGCCACGACGCGACCCAGTCGCAGGGTCTGGTCGTGGAGCATGCCCAGCCGTTCCGCGTCCGGCTGCCGGAGTCCGTCGCGAAGCTCCTCCAGCCCGGCCTGCAGCGCTGCTAATGGAGTGCGCAGTTCGTGAGCGACGTCGGCGGCCAGACTTCGGCGCACCTGTTCGGCGCGTACGACCTCGTCGGCCATCGCGTTGAACGCGCCGGCCATCTCGCCGAGTTCGCCGGGTGCATCGGGTTTGACGCGGGCGCTGCGCTGGCCGGCCCCGAAACGACGGGCGGCATCGGTCATGGTCGCCAGTGGTCGGGTGAGGCGGCGCACCACAAATCCGGACACGAGCAGCGCGGCGGCCAGCGCCACCACCGCGGCGCCGATCACCCACGACCAGGCGACCGTACGTCCGGCGCTGGCTGCGGTCGGGTACGCCAACCGCACGGTGCCGACCTGTTGTCCGGACACGACAATCGGCGCCTCCACGATCGCGCCGCCGGTGTCGGTGTGCATGCCGGGTCCCATCCCTCGTCCGGTCCACACCGTCGTCGCGTCGGTGCTGAGGACGACCAGCCGCGCGCCGGTCGCTACGGCGATCGTTGACGCGGCGCTCAGATCGGCGCCGGCCCAGCCCTGCGCCTGTGTGTACGCCGTCGCCGCCGCGGCAGCGCTACGGTCGGCCGTCAGTTGCCGCTCGGCGCGCCGGGCATTGGCCAGGCCCTGGTTGGTGCCGACGAGCGCGGCCGCGGTCAGGACGACCACGGATGACAGGGCGACCAGCAGGAAAGCGGCGAGCAGCCGCCGACCCAACGGGCTGCGCAGGGGATGCCATTCACCTGTCACGCGACCACCCCAGCCGGTACCCGACGGCCAGGACCGTCTCCACGATCGCGGTCCCGTCGGCGCCGAGCTTGTGGCGCAGGTTCTTCACATGTGAGTCGATGGTGCGTTCGTACCCGGCGAACTCGTACCCGCGCACGCGGTTCACCAGCTCGTAGCGGGAGAACACCCGGCCGGGGGTGCCGGCCAACGTGGTCAACACTCCCCATTCGGTGGGCGTCAGTTCCAGCACCTGACTGTCCAGCGATATCTCGTGACGCGTCTGGTCGATACGCAGCCGGCCGCCGCCGAAGGTGGTGGATCCTGGACCATTCACGGCCGGACCTCGGGCGCGGTGCAGCACGGCCTCCACCCGCAACACGAGCTCGGTCGGGCTGAACGGCTTGGTGACGTAGTCGTCGGCGCCGCGGCGAAGGCCGTCGATGCGGTCCTCGACGTGGCTGCGGGCGGTGAGCACCACGACCGGGACCGTACGGGCGTCCCGCGCGGCGGCCAGCACCTCGAGGCCGTCGACATCCGGCAGGCCCAGGTCCAGCACCATCAGCTCGATGCCCCCGGCGTCCAATGCCGCGAGCGCGTCCGCGCCGGATCCGGTGGTCTGCACGGGGTGACCGGCGCGTTCCAGGTAGCGGCGAACCAGCTCCCGCAACTCCCGGTCGTCTTCCACCACAAGCACCGCACCGGTCACGCGTCCTCCTTCCATTGCTCACCGAGCATACCCACTGGGGTACCGCGGGGGATGGGGCCGAATGACCCGTCCGCGGCTGACGACAGGCCCGGGGGGCGCGGAATATGTTCGGACGAATACCCCCTGGCGTATCATGGGCAGCAGTCGGGACCAGGGGAGCTATGACATGCAGGTCGATCACAACGCAATGAGCGATGTTGTCAAGCGGCTGCGCCGGGCAGAGGGCCAGATCCGCGGCGTCATCGCCATGCTCGAGGAGGGTCGCGACTGCACCGAAGTGGTCACCCAACTCGCAGCGGTGTCGCGGGCATTGGATCGCGCCGGGTTCAAAATCATCGCCAGCGGACTGCGGCAGTGCGTCACCGCCCAGGCCACGGGCGACGATCGCAGCGTAGACATCGAGCAGATGGAGAAGCTTTTTCTATCCCTCGCGTGACTCTGTCTCGCCTTCAGCTCAGCTGGGCCGTGGAAGGTCGTTCCAGGTCGGCGGATGCGGCGGGTAAGAGAACGAGGTCCTGACCGGTGAGACCTTGGGCCGGGGCCGGAAGCGACGAAAGTCCCTGGCGCCATCCCAGGCGGAAAGCAACCAGATGAGAAAGAAAGGGTACAGCGCGAAGCTCAGCCAGCCATCCGGCGCCAGAGGCCCACGCTGGATTACGGTGGCCGCCCAGAGCATGGCCTGCGAGATGGCCGCGACGACGGCGGTCCAGCCCAATCACGTCGGGAAGGCGCGATGGCGCAGCGACACGACACCCACGGCGACGAGCATGACCGAAGCGGCAGGTTGGCGATGGTGAACACCGCGGTCATCGTCCTGATTAGCGACGCCGCCCAAGGCCGCCCTCGCGAACCCGCTGGCCGCACCACGGTGCTCCCATGTGGTCAGTGGAACCGGCACAGCGCTCCGATGCCTTCCGCTGGGCCGCCGCGGTCGAGCACCCGAACGTCCCCGTCGGTGAGCAGTGCGGCCCGGACGGCTACATCGACAAGGCGGCCGTCGCGCAGGCCGGCGACCGGACGCCCGGTCTGGCTGGGGTCGTCGACGCACAGGATGTCGGGGCCGAACCACGCGCGGCGGTCGTCATGGGGATCGTCGACCACAATGAGGGTCTCGACCCGGCCGGCGGCCAGGGCGGCCAACGTCTGAGCGATGCCCTCGACCGCCCGTCCTCGCGGGCCGCGTTCGGCGTCGAAGTGGTCGAGGATCGCGGCGGTGGTCCGGTCGGCGTGGGCGCTGACCTGATCGGCGATGGCGGCCTGTCGGGCGAGCACCGAACCATCTGGCTGGCGTCCACCGGGTAGATGGCACACCGAGACGTGAGAGTTGAGCTGCTCGCGCAGTCGACCCTCGATCAGTTGAACGGCCCGGACGTCGCCGGCGATGAGCAGCAGGTCGGCCGAGGCGTGCCGGAGCGCCCGCCGCGCGACGTGTGCGACGGCGCCGGCGTTGTGTCGCCACGAATCCTCGGCGCGTCGCTGATAGCGCGGCTGCGCCAGACCGCCCGGCGCGTTGCGTTCGATCTCGTCATCTGGGCCGACGACGGTCTCGATGTGACCGTCGACTTGTCCCGGCCCGACCTCCGTCACCTCCGCGCCGGTACGGTCTGCCACCACAACCACGTGGGCGGGGTGCTGCTGCAGCCAGGCCAACAGCGGCGCGATCCGGGCCGGTGCGGCGTACCGAGCCTGGTCAACGGTGACGCCGCCCGGCATCTCGTGCTGGAGCAGCAGACCGTCGTTCGAGGCAAAGAGCGCTACCTCGATTGGATCGGTGGGCAGCGTCTCAAGTCGCCGCGCCAGCGCCTCGAGCGCGTCGAGCGGCGCACCCTGCGCGAGAAGGTCATCCGCGATCGCGCGCCACCGCAGATCGAGATCCTCGGAGGTGTCCAGAGTCGGGGTGTCCGGCCGGAGCGCCAGATAGAGCGACACTGTTGGTTGCGGTGTCTGAACCAGGTCTCGAAGTACCTTGCGGTTCACCATCGACGTCGCGACTGTCATACCTCGACTCTCGGCCGGCTTCGGGGCTTGGGGACAGGGCCAAAAGGCCCGCTGGCACGTGGTACCGGACCCTGCGCGCCCAGCCTGGGTAGCGTCACCGTTGGCTCGACCATGGGCTCCAACCCAGACGATCCACGGCCCTCGACGCGACAGCCCTGCCGGCCCGCTAGCCGGCGGGCACGACCGCGACGGGGCAGGAGGCATGATGCAGCATCGCCTGGCTGACTGAGCCGAGTAACAGGCCGGCGAAGCCGCCGTGACCCCGTGATCCCACCACTGCGAGGCATGCCCGGTCACTAGCCTCTACCAGGGTCTGCGCTGGACGGCCGTGGACGAGCGTCCGGCGGACCGAGACGTCGGGGTACTTGTCGCACCAGCCGCCGATTGCCTCGGTGAGCACTCGGGACTCCTCGGCTCTGGTGGTCTCCTCGATCTTCACCAGTTGCTCGTCGAGGATGCCTGGCACCATGCGGGTGGCGTTCTCAGAGATCGGATGTGAGTAGGCATGCAGTGCGTTAAGCCCGACGCCGCGTCGAGACGCCTCCTCGAACGCGAAGCCGATCGCGTCGGCGCTGGCGCGTGAGCCGTCGACGCCGACCAGCACGTCGTGATGGCGGTCGAGTTCGCCGCGCGCCACGACTACCGGGCATGGTGCGTGGGCGGTCACCGTCACGGCGACCGATCCGAGCAGCAGGCCGGTGAAGCCGCCAAGACCGCGGTTGCCCAGTACGACCATTACCGCGTGGTGGGCTTGTTGCAGTACGGCAGCGGCGGGCTCGCCGGTGACGATGCGGCCGGTGACCGGAAGGCCGGGTTGGACCTTGCCGGCCAGCGTAACCGCGTCGGAGACAATCCTTTCGGCATCCGCACGCAAGCCTCCCTCGGGTGGGCCTATGGGGGATGGACCGAGCGGTACGTGCATGAGCGGCCACATGAAGGCGTGGATCACCTGCAGAGCCCGCCCTCGGCTTGCGGCCAGGCGGGCCGCGAGCGTCACCGCGGCCAAGCCGCCAGCGGAGCCGTCGACCCCGACCATCACCGGTGCACCGGCAAGCACGGTCATGTTGCCTCCGAGGCCAGGATGGCGAACATCTCTTCCGGCCAGCCTTCTCGATCGGCGAGTGGTCGGGCAAGGCCGGTAGCCCTTGTCCGGGCGGGACTTTCGGCCGTCCTCCGCGCGAGCGGACCGGGATGGACTCAAGGCATGCCGAACTCCACCGCGACCCTCCGGTTCCTCGGAGCCACCCGTACGGTGACCGGCAGCCGATTTCTGGTCGAGGGCGGCGGGGCGCGCGTACTCGTCGATTGCGGCATGTATCAGGGCGAGCGTGCGGTGCGCCGGCGCAACTGGGCGTCGTTCCCGGTCCCCGCACGAGACATCGACGCCGTCGTGCTCTCCCATGCCCACCTTGACCACTGTGGTTGGCTGCCCCGCCTGGTTCGCCACGGCTACACAGCTCCGGTGCTGTGCACGCCGTGGACCGCGCGGATCGCCCCGATCGTCCTGCGCGACGCCGCGCACCTGCAGGAGGAGGACGCCGAATTCGCCAGGGCGCGTGGCTACAGCCGGCACGAGCCTCCGCTTCCTCTGTTCACAGCCGACGACGCTGAGAAGGCGATCTCCTTGCTGACGCCGATCCCCGTGGGTGTCGCGCACCCGGTTCACGGTGCCGACGTGACCCTGCGCCGGGCGGGTCACATCCTGGGCTCCGCGACAGTGGAGATCACGGCGGCCGGGCACTCGTTCGGGTTCAGCGGCGACCTCGGACGTGCCGACCATCCGCTACTCGTAGCGCCTGACCCGGCGCCGGGCGTCGACACGCTGCTCGTCGAGTCCACGTACGGGGACCGGG
>JBLNGJ010000050.1:0-8278 GCA_050264675.1 Micromonosporaceae bacterium | reverse complement strand
GGTAAAGCCGTTCTGGCGCCCGGCCACGGCAAAGCTCGCGGCCAGCCGCTTGACATCCCACTCGAACGGCCCGGGCAGCGTCTCGTCGAAGTCGTTGATGTCAAAGACGAGCCGCCGTTCGGGCGAGGCGAACGCGCCGAAGTTGGCCAGGTGCGCGTCCCCGCACAGCTGCACCCGCAGGCCCGAGACCGGTGTGGTGGCCAGGTCCGCGGCCATCGGCAGCGCCGCGCCCCGGAAAAAGGCGAAGGGTGAGGCGAGCATCCGGCCATGCCGGATCGGCACCAGGTCGGCCTCCCGCGACCGGGCCTGCTCAAGCAGCAACGCCACCGGATCGCGTGAGTGCGCCGGGGTGAACTCCCGGTGCGATTCCAGTGGAGTGACGATCCGCGCGCCCTTGCCGTAGGCGACCCGGTCGGCCGCGACCGGCGCGGTCGCCGTGCTCATCGCGCCATTCACGCCGAACCGAGAATGCGGGCCTTCTGCGCCTGAAACTCGCCCTCAGTGAGCACGCCCTGTTCCTTCAGCTCACCCAGCTCCTTCAGCTGTGCGATCTTGGTGCTCGTGTCGACCGGTGGCGGGGCCGCTTCCACCGGCGGTGCCTGCTCGTAGGCCGGTTGTTCCTGGGCGGCCCAGCGGCCGGCCTGCCGCCGCGAGACCCGGTTGGAGACGGCCGTCGCGGTTCCGGCGATGACGGCGGTGCGCGCGACACCGCGGATGAGACCTGGCATGGTAATTCTTCCTCTCGCTGCTCGGCCGGCCGCCATCAAGCGGCTTCGGCCGCCTCCAGCGCCGCGACCATGGCCGGAACGGGAATGCGCCCGCTCGCCACGACCTGGGCGCCGCCACGGATGAGCGCCGCGGCGAAGGGCGCGGCCCAGACGTTCTCGTACACCAGGATTCCGGCCGAACTGCCGGGCTGCAGCGCCTCGCTCGCCTCGACGATGTCGTCGTCGGCGAGCAGGCCAGATGCCGCTCCCTCGAAGACAGCGAGATTGGCAGCACCGTCCTGATCGAGGTCGGTGATGGTCAGGCCCCTGATCCGGCCATTGTGTTCCTTCTTTATAAAGACCAGGTCGAGAACCCGGATGATCCCCCGGTCAACCAGGTCGACGAGGATCGGCAGACCCTCGCCCGTCATACGGCTGCCCGGAAACTCGACAACCAGGTAGTCGACCGGTCCCATGCCGTCGAACGCTTCAGCCATGCGGACACCCCCGTGCGCACCATCCCGTCGACCGACCGAAGCCCACCGACGCTCCCGCGTCGGAGCCGGTCGGCGCCGACCCGTCCAGTATGGCCGTCCACATGGGCTCTCGGGCGCGGATGGCCAGATCGGCCGTCCCGACCGATCTGGTGGAAGCCGCCACATCGACAGCCTCGCGTGACTAACCTGGCTTGGCGAGGTCAACGCGCTGTGCCCGGGAGAGAGAGGCGTCATGGCTCAACGAGGCCGTAGCGTAGCGGCGGTCGGATGGACGATGTTCGCTGCCTGCATGATGGTGCTGATCGGGCTCTGGTGGGTCATCGCCGGACTGACCGGCCTGATCAATGACGAGTTCTACGTCACGACAAGGAACTATGTGTTCCGCTTCGATGTCACCGCTTGGGGATGGATCCACCTGATCGCCGGAATCCTGGTGGTGTTCGCCGGGTTCGGGCTCTTCTCGGGCGCAGTGTGGGCCCGCACCGTCGGCGTCATCATGGCGATGCTGGCCGCGCTTATCGGGTTCGCCTGGATACCTTGGTATCCCTTCTGGGCCATCCTCATCGTCGCGGCGTCGGTCGCCGTGATCTGGGCCCTTATCGCGCACGGCCGCGACCTCGCTGAGGTCTAGCCGGCCGGGGCGAACGCTTAGCCGCCGGCCATCGCCCCCAGGATGATGTACGGCTCGGCTCCGGCCACGACCAGATCCGGCAGCGGTGCGTCCGGTGACTCGTTGGAGAGATCCTCCTCGCCAGCGTAGAACCGCACGAACGGCCGCCGCTGGCCGCTGTGGCGGTCGCGGATCGTGCCCAGCAGCATCGGGTACCTCGTCTCCAGGGCATCGAGCACGACCCGCTGGGTGACCGCTGCGCCGCCTTCGCCCGCAGCGGTCACCTCAACCTTCACCTCGCCGCTGACGTGGGCCAGATTCTTCAAGTGGGCCGGCAGGATCACCCGGATCACGGCATCACCTGGGCCTCGACCGAGAGCACCGCCGGCAGGTCGCGCACGATCGGCGCCCAGCTGTCGCCGTTGTCGGCCGAGTGGTAGACCTGGCCGCCGGTGGTGCCGAAGTAGATCCCGCACGGATCAAGCGAGTCGACCGCCATCGCGTCGCGGTAGACGTTGACGTAGCAGTCCGACTGGGGCAGGCCCTTGGTCAGCGGCTCCCACTCGTCGCCACCCGTGCGACTACGGTAGACGCGCAGCTTGCCCTCGGGCGGGAAGTGCTCGGAATCGCTCTTGATGGGTATCACGTAGACCGTCTCCGGTTCATGCGCGTGCACGGCGATCGGGAAGCCGAAGTCGGACGGCAGCTCGCCGCTGATCTCGCGCCAGTTCCCGCCGGCGTCGTCGGTGCGCATGACGTCCCAGTGCTTCTGCATGTACAGCGTGTCTGGACGGGACGGATGCTGGGTGATGCGGTGCACGCAGTGGCCGACCTCGGAGTCCTGGTCCGGGATCTCGCCCGAACGCAGCCCCTTGTTGATCGGCAGCCAGCTGGCGCCGGCATCGTCGCTGCGGAAGGCGCCCGCCGCGGAGATCGCCACGTAGATCCGGTCCCGGTTCTGCGGGTCGAGGATGATCGTGTGCAGGCACAGACCGCCCGCGCCCGGCTGCCAGGTCGGGCCGGTCTTGTGTTGGCGCAGGGCGGTCAGCTCGGTCCAGCTCTGACCGCCATCCCTGGTCAGGTAGAGGGCGGCGTCCTCACCGCCGGCGTAGACCGTGTCGGGGTCGTCGCGGGCGGGCTCCAGGTGCCAGATTCGCTTGAACTCCCACGGCCGCGGCGTACCGTCATACCAGAGGTGATCGCCGACCTCGCCTTGGTAGGCGAAGTCGTTGCCCACCGTTGCCCAGCTGCGACCGCCGTCCTCGGAACGCTGGACCACCTGCCCGAACCAGCCGCCCGACTGGGACGCGTAGAGCCGGTCCGGGTCGGCCGGCGACCCGTTGACGTGATAGACCTCCCAGCCGCCGAAGTGCGGTCCGTCGACCGTCCAGTCACTGCGAGTGCCATCCGAGGTCAGCATGAACGCGCCCTTGCGCGTGCCGACCAGTACTCGTACTCCAGTCATGCCACCCATCTTTCCGGTTCCCTCTCGGGCCATCCAGTCGGACCGCCGTCCGCCCGGTCAGAGTCCACTCCGCTATGACGAACGGGTGTCGGCGGAATCGACACCCCGCGGTTCGTAGCGCGATGACTACCGACCGCACCGGTACGATCGCCGACGTGGGCACGCCGCGGGCGGCGATAGCGGGCCTGCCCGGCACGCCGGGCGTGTACCGGTTCCGGGATGCGCGGGGCCGGGTCCTCTACGTCGGCCGGGCGGCCGACCTGCGGCATCGGGTCGGCTCCTACTGGGGCAGCCTGCGCGGCCGGCGCCATCTGGCCCGGATGGTGCCGCAGATCGTGGCCATCGAGGCTGTCGCCTGCGATTCCGCGCACGAGGCAGCCTGGCTCGAGCGCAACCTGCTGGAGCGGTCCAAGCCCCGCTGGAACCGGGTCCGCGGTGGCCTGGTGGTGCCCGTCTACATCCGCGTGCGCCGCGGGCCCGGCGTGGCCCGGCTGGCGGTCGTGCATGGACCGCTCGAGCCGGTCGCCGGCGCGGCGAGGTCCACGGTGGATATATACGGCCCGTACCTGGGCGGGACGAGGGCCCGGCTGGCGGTGTCCGGGTTGGATCGGGTGCTGCCGTTGGGCTACACGTCCGGGCGCCTGACCGGTGGTGAACGTGACCTGGCCCGGATACGCGGCATCGACCCGGCCGATCGGGACGCGCTGCTGGCCACCCTCACCGCGGTGCTGCAACGGCAGCCGGCCGCGGTCGAAGCGGTGACCGAGCTCCTGGTGCGCCAGCGCGACCGGGCCGCGGCCAGTCTCGCCTTCGAGCTCGCGGCCCAGGTTCACCAGGAGATCGAGGCGCTCGGCTGGATCCTCGCCGAGCAGAAGGTGACCATGCCTGATTCGCCGCCGGACGCGGCCGAACCGTGCGGTCCGGCCGATTGTGACGTATACGGCTGGGACGGCGACCTGCTGGTCCACTTCGCGGTCCGGCACGGTCGTTTGTGCATCTGGACCCAGCGAGCCTGTTCGTCGCCGGCGGCCCGGCCGTACCTGGACCGGACGCCGGTCGGTTGGCGCCCGTTCGCCGCCCGCAACGCCGAGCTCGCCCGACGGCTCGCCAGCGCCGGACGGTGACCGTTGCTGAGCGTCCTCCGGGTGGCGATAACCTGGAGTGACTTGTGGGTTGCCGGAGGTTGATGACATGGGTGGGTCAGTCGAGACGCTGGAGTTCCAGGCTGAGGCGCGTCGGCTGTTGCAGCTGGTGATCCATTCGATTTACTCGAACAAGGACATCTTCCTGCGCGAGCTGATCTCCAACGCCGCGGACGCGCTGGACCGGCTACGCCTGGCTACGTTCCAGGACAAGGACCTCGAGGCGGATGTCTCCGACCTGCACATCGAGATCGTCGTCGATCGGGATGAGCGGCTGCTGACCGTGCGCGACAACGGCATCGGCATGACGCGGGACGAGGTGGTCGAGCTCATCGGCACCATCGCCCGGTCGGGCACCGCCGAGCTGCTGCAGCGGCTCAAGGAGGCCAAGGACGCGGCCGCCCCACCCGATCTCATCGGACAGTTCGGGGTGGGGTTCTACTCCACGTTCATGGTCGCCGACCGGGTCAGCCTGGTGACCCGACGGGCCGGTCAGCCCGGCGGCGTGCGCTGGTCGTCGGAGGGCCAGGACAGCTACACGATCGAGTCAGTCGACGATGCTCCACAGGGGACGGCGGTGACCGTACACCTGAAGGCGCCCGACGAGGACGACCAGCTCTTCGACTACACCTCCGAGTGGAAGATCCGTGAGATCGTCAAGCGCTACTCCGACTTCATCCCCTGGCGGATCACGATGGAGGTCGAGCGCACCACTGACGGTGCCACGACCCGTACGGTCGAGACGCTCAACTCGATGAAGGCGCTGTGGGCCCGGCCGCGAGACGAGGTCAAGGAGGACGAGTATCACGAGTTCTACAAGCACCTGACCCACGACTGGACCGACCCGCTCGAGATTGTCCACATGCGAGCAGAGGGTACGTTCGAGTTCGAGGCGTTGCTCTTCGTTCCCTCGCGGGCGCCGTTCGACCTGTTCCAGGCGGTCGGTAAGCGTGGCATCCAGCTCTACGTCAAGCGAGTCTTCATCATGGACGACTGCGAGGCGTTGATGCCGGGCTATCTGCGTTTCGTCAAAGGCGTGGTGGACGCGCATGACCTGTCGCTCAATGTCTCCCGCGAGATCCTGCAGCAGGACCGCCAGATCCAGATCATCCGCCGACGGTTGGTCAAGAAGCTGCTCGCGACGTTCAAGGACGTGATGACCGGGCATCCGGACCGCTACCGGACGCTGTGGGAGCAGTTCGGTCGGGTCGTCAAAGAAGGTCTACTCAGCGACCCGGACAACCGCGAGTCCATCCTGGACATTGCTTGGTTCGCGTCGACCCACGACCCGCAGGCGTGGACGAGCCTGCGGCAGTACCTCGAGCGGATGCCCGAGGGCCAGGAGCAGATCTACTACATGACGGGCGAGTCGCGGGCCCGGTTGGAGCAGTCGCCGCACCTGGAGGCGTTTCGCGCCAAGGGGTACGAGGTGCTGCTGCTCACCGATCCGGTCGATGAGGTCTGGGCCGACATGGTGCCCGAGTTCGACGGACACCGTCTGCAGTCGATCGCGAAAGGTGAGGTCGATCTGGCACCGGAGCAGGAGAACGAGCGGGCGCAGCGGCGAGAGGAGTTCGCCCCGCTGCTGGCCTGGATGGGCACGACACTGGCCGAGCAGGTCAAGGAGGTTCGCCTCTCGGCGCGGCTGACCACCTCACCGGCCTGCCTGGTGGCCGATGCCGACGACATCACCCCGGCCTTGGCTCGCATGTACCGGGCCATGGGTCAGCCGGCGCCGGTCATCAAGCCGATCCTGGAGCTCAACCCCGACCACCCGCTGGTGACCGGCCTGCAACGAGCGCACGCCGAGCGCCCCGACGACGAGCACGTCGCCGAGGCGGTCGAGCTGCTTTACGGAACCGCGGTGCTCGCTGAGGGCGGCGAGCTGGCGGATCCGTCGCGGTTCGCCCGGCTCCTGGCCAACCGGTTGGAGCGCACCCTCTAACGGGCGACCTACGTGATCGCGATATCCGCAAACCGATCTGCAGTGAAACTGCACCGGGGTGAGCCGGAATCCTGATCCGGCTCCGGGTCGATGGCCGGGCGGGGAGGTCGGGTTCCGACCAGCATGGGGCTCCACGCGTCCGGGGCGAGCTTTGGGCCGAAATCCGGCTATCTTTCAGGTGAGGAATTTAAGGGCGTCGCCTCCAGTATTGATGGCAGCCTATGACGCCATTACCGTGATAAACCCATCTGGGGCAACGATGCTCACCCTTCATATGCGCGTTGCACCTGCCACCGGAGGAGGCGCCGGTGTCTTATCCACTGAAGCTGGCCCAGTCCGTGGAGTTGGATCCGATTCTTGCTCTCGCCAGCCCCGATGCACAGCACGACCCCTTTCTGGTTTTTCAACCACTCTTGGAGCATCGACCGGTCTTCTGGTATGAGCCGCTCAGTTCCTGGATGCTGACCCGGTACGACGACTGCACCGCGGTGCTTCGCGACAGTGCGACCTTCAGCACCGACTGGACCCGCGTCGGCGAAGTGGTGCCCCCGGCCGCGCGCAGTATCCAGTCGCTCGACCCGCCCGAGCAGACACCCGTGCGCCGGCTCTTTGTCGAGGCGGTCCGGGCCGCCAACGACGGGACCATCCGCGCCGAGGTGGCCCGGCTGACCGTCGCTTGGTTGCGCCGGCTGGCCCGGCGGGACTCGTTCGACTTCGTCACCGAGTTTGCCGAGCCGTTGGCGTTGACCACGGTCACCCGCCTGCTGGGCGTGCCAACACCGGACCCGGCCTGGTTCGTGCCGTTGGCCAACGCCATCTCCGATGGCATGGATGGGCACCTGTGGACCGAGCGCCTGCCACCGGCGGCGGCGGCGCGCGCCGAATTGGCCACGTTGGCCGGGCGCTGGCTGGCCAATCCGGGCCGGGATGGCATCGTCGGTTTCGTGGCGCGGCGTGCCGTCGACTACGGCGTCGACCCGGCATTGACCGCGACCACGCTGCGGGTGGCCCTCCACGCCGGATACACGTCGGCCAGCAAGTTGCTCAACCTTTCGGCCGTGGCGCTGTTTGCCCGGCTCGGCGGCCTGGCGGCGTTCCGGACCGCGGAGACCACCACGGCGGTCGAGGAGCTGACCCGGTACACCTCGCTGGTGCAAGGCGTGGCCCGCGCCTGCGTTAGAGAGAGTGAACTGGCGGGGGTGACCCTGCACGCCGGCGACGCGGTGACGGTGCTACTGGGGGCGGCCAACCGGGATCCAGCGCGCTTCGATCGCCCGGCCGAGCTGCGCCTGGGCCGGACGCCCAACCCGCATCTCGGCTTCGGTCGCGGCCCTCATGCCTGCATCGGCTCGCTCTTCGCCGCGATGCAGACCGGTCTTGTGTTCTCGATCCTGGCTGACCGCTACCCGCTGGCCAGGGCGGTCAGCCGGCCGACCTACGCAAGGAATGTCACACAGCGCACCGTGGCGCACCTGGAGGTGTCGCTGTCCTAGTTGGAGGGAGCCGTCGATGCGCTACGAACACTGAGAACGTGATCACGGAGGGGGCTGCCGGGCCAGGCCTGGCCGCCCCCTCCGGGTCGGTGGTCGACGTGGAGCATGATGGTCACGTGCCGCTGCAGAACCGGGTGACCCCAACCGGTGACATCGTCGTCGACGCCGGCCGAGGCTTGCTGATGGGCAACCGCGGCTGCCTGCACGGGCACGGCCGCACCTTGGGCGTGAGCCGCTGGCGATCCAGGCTGTGGATCTGCTGTGTGCTGAACTGGAGGGGCGTGCGGCGCGATCCCATGCCGCCGGGGCGGTGGACGGCGCTCTTCTTCACCGACGAGGCGACCGCGCTGGCGGCCGGGCACCGGCCCTGCGCCTACTGCCGTCGGTCGGATTACGTCGACTTCGTCGAGGCCTGGCGG
>JBLNGJ010000049.1:0-2973 GCA_050264675.1 Micromonosporaceae bacterium | reverse complement strand
CACGGTGGCGTCGCTGAGGTCTTCGAGGGTGAACTCGACCAGGTCGATGCCGCCCTTCTCAGGGTGGTCGGTGGCGAGCTGGATCTGATAGGTGGTCGCGGGCGAGAAGTCGTTGAGCCGCGACGTCGCCGGCACATCCGGTGCCGTCCACCCCTCCGGCGCCCGCAGCAGGCGCACGTCGTTCACCGGGTGGTGCCCACGGTCAATCGCGCCCCAACGGAGGTCCGACGCCCGCTGGTAGACCCACACCTGGGTCACCGCAATGCCCGGGCACGGCCGGACCAGGACGGTCGGCTGCCCGCCGTCAAGGATGACGCCGGCCAGCCCGAGCGGAGCCGGCGTGCATCCGGCGGTGAGCAGGCCGGCCGCGAGTCCGATCGCCAGCGCGGCAACCGACCTGGCCGCCGGTGCCGTCCACCCGCTCACCTGCGGCCCGGTCGTGCGTCCTCATGGAACAGTGCGCTGACCGACTCGCCGTTGTGGATGCGCCGGATCGCCTCGGCCAGGGCCGGGGCGATGGAGAGCACCCGCAGCTTGCCCACCCACTTCTGCTTGGCGATCGGCACGGTGTTGGTGCAGACGATCTCCAGGACGTCGGGTTGGGCATCGAGCCGGGCCAGCGAGTCGTCGGCGAAAAGCCCGTGCGTGCAGGCGATCCTGATCGAGCCGACCCGCCGTTCCCGCAGACGCTCCAGGAGCTCGATCAACGTGCTGCCGCGAACGATCTCGTCGTCGAGGACGATGATGTCGCGCCCCTCGACCTCACCGATCACCGCACTGATGACCACCCGGTCATCGCTGAAGCGCTGCTTGGCACCCGCGGCTACCGGCACGCCCAGCATCCGAGCGAACGTCGAGGCGGTCTTGGCATTGCCCAGGTCGGGCGAGACGACCACGGTGTTGGCGAGGTCATAACCCTGGAAGTGCCCGGCCAGCTCGCTCAGCGCGTGCGGGTGGTCGACGGGAACGCTGAAGAAGCCGTGCACCTGTGGCGAGTGCAGGGTCATCGTGAGCACCCGGTTGGCGCCCGCGGTCACCAGCAGGTCGGCCACGAGCCGGCCACCGATGGAGACGCGTGGCTCGTCCTTCTTGTCAGAGCGGGCATACGCGTAGTGCGACATCACCGCGGTGCGCCGCGCCGCCGAGGCACCTCGGGCGGCGTCGAGCATGAGCAGCAACTCGACCAGGTTCTCCTGCGCCGGGGGGACGAGCGGCTGCACCACGAAAACATCGCGTTCGCGACAGTTCGCCGCCAGCTGCACCTCCACGCAGTCGTTGCCGAACCGGTCGATCCGCACCGGATGCAGCGGCACGTCGAGATGGGCGCAGATCTCGGCGGCCAGCTCGGGGTGGGCGCTGCCGCTGAAAACCGCGATGTCTCGCACCTGGCACTCCTCGCCCTCGTTGGCCGACGCAGACATCGTCGCATCCGGAGCTTGCGCGTTCCGGCCCGCCATCGGCGGCTGTGGGCCGATCCTGGAAGCGAACGGTACGAGGCGAAGGAAAGGAGTGGTACGCATGCGGCCGAGCACCTACCCAGTGCGGTTCTCGGTGGACTATCCGGACCGTCCGCTCAACCGTCTCACCACGCTGTTTCGCATCTTTGTCGCAATTCCCATCCTCATCCTCATCGGTGCCGTGGCCGGCGCCACCTGGCAGTGGAGCTACGACGACGAGGTCACGACCGTGGCCGCGGGAACGGGCGGACTGCTGTTCTTCGCCCCGCTGTTGATGATCGTGTTCCGGCAGAAGTATCCACGGTGGTGGTTCGACTGGAACCTGGAGCTGCAGCGCTTCGCCAATCGCGTCTCCGCGTACCTGGCGTTGATGGACGACCGCTACCCGGCCACCGACGAGCAGCAGTCGGTGCACCTGGACTACGCCTATCCCGATGCTTCGCGCGACCTCAACCGATGGCTGCCACTGATCAAGTGGCTGCTCGCCCTGCCGCACTACGTGGTGCTGGTCTTCCTCGAGATCGGCGCGTTCGTCGCGGTCATCATCGCCTGGTTCGCCATCCTGTTCACCGGCGTGTACCCGCGCGGCATCTTCGACTTCGTCGAGGGCGTCATCGGTTGGCACAACCGCGTCATCGGCTATGCGCTCACCCTCGTCACCGACGAGTACCCGCCGTTTCGGCTATCCGGCTGAGCCCGGCGAATCGCTCCGGCTCACGTCGGCCACCAGCACGGTCACGTTGTCGCCCGCGCCAGCGGCGAGCGCGAGCCGGACCAGGCGCTCGGCGCACTCCTGCGGGTCGCTGACATCGCGGAGCAGCTCGGCGATCGCCTCGTCGGTGACCGCGTCGGAGAGGCCGTCGCTGCAGAGCAGAAACCGGTCACCCGGGTCAGGGGTCACCAGGCTCAGCGCCGGCGCGACATCAACGCCCTGCACCGCCTGGGTCACCAGCGACCGGCGCGGATGGGTGCGCGCCTGCGCCACCGTGAGCACGCCGTGATCGACCAGATCCTGGACGAACGTGTCGTCGCGGGTCAGCTGGGCGAGCGCGCCGTCGCGCAACCGGTAGCACCGGGAGTCACCGACGTGCACGAGCGCGATCTGATCGCCGGCGACCAGCAGCGCGGTGACCGTGGTCCCCATGCCGTCGTGGGCGGGGTTCGCCGCGCCGGCCTCGCGAATCTGTCGGTTAGCCGACTCCACGGCACGCCCGAGCAACGCCAGCGGGTCGGCCTCGGGCGCCACCTCACCGTCCAGTTCAGCCAGGGCGCGGATCACAATGGCACTGGCAACCTCACCCGCCGGCATGCCCCCGACACCGTCAGCCACCGCGAACACGCGCCGGCCGGCGTGGGCGCTGTCCTCGTTGTTGCTCCGGACGAGCCCGACGTCGGTGACCGTGGCCGCATTGACGATGAGGTCCATGCCGTAACAGCGTGCCAATCCGATCACCCCGTTGTCAGTAAGCACAACTACGTATGGTGGGACCCATGGGCCCGGTGACGATGGTCGGGC
>JBLNGJ010000048.1:0-3394 GCA_050264675.1 Micromonosporaceae bacterium | reverse complement strand
GTGCGCAACCTCCTCGCCGAGGTCGACCGGCTGGCCCGCGACGAGCTGGCGGCGAGCTACCGCGTCGGTGACCGGACCCCGCCGGTCTTCGACCCCGTCACCCACACGGCACCCCTGCCGGCGCCGTTCCGGCGGTCGTTCGGGGCATTCATGGCCGCCGCGTTCTGGCGCCTGGATCTGCCGGCCGAGCGGGGTGGCACCCCGGCACCGCGGATGCTGTGGTGGTCGTTGGCCGAGCTGGTGCTCGGCGCGAATGCCCCCGTCTGGATGTACGCGGCCGGGCCGTCCTTCGCCCGCACGCTGCTCCTGGAGGGCACGCCCGAACAGCAGCAGTGGGCCAAGCTCTTCGTGGCCCGGCAGTGGGCGGCCACCATGGTGCTCACCGAACCCGACGCCGGCTCGGATGTCGGCGCGGCCCGGACCCGGGCGCTGCCGCAGCCGGACGGGTCGTGGCACCTCGACGGCGTGAAGCGGTTCATCACCTCTGGCGAACACGACCTGACCGAGAACATCGTCCATTACGTCCTGGCCCGCCCCGTCGGCGTGGCGGGGGCGGGCAGCCCGGGCACGAAGGGCCTGTCGCTGTTCCTGGTGCCCAAGTTCCACTTCGACCCGGCCACCGGCGAGCTGGGCGAGCGCAACGGCGTCTTCGCCACCAACGTCGAGCACAAGATGGGCCTCAAGGTCTCCAACACCTGCGAGCTCGCCTTCGGTCAACACGGCGTGCCGGCCAAGGGCTGGCTGCTCGGCGAGGTCCACGACGGCATCCGGCAGATGTTCCGGATCATCGAGTACGCCCGGATGATGGTCGGCACCAAGGCGATCGCCACGCTCTCCACCGGCTACCTCAACGCGCGCGAGTACGCCAAGACCAGGGTGCAGGGCAGCGACCTGGTTCGCCAGGCGACGGCGGGGCGGGCCGCCGCGCCGCGGGTGAGCATCGTGCACCACCCGGACGTGCGCCGCTCGCTCGCGCTGCAGAAGGCGTACGCGGAGGGCCTGCGCGCCCTGGTCTGCTACGCCGCGTCCTGGCAGGACCGGGTTGGCCTGGCCGAGGCGGCCGGCGACACCAGCGGGGCCCGCACCGCGGCCCGGGTCAACGAGCTGCTGCTGCCGTTGGTGAAGGGCTGCGGGTCAGAGCGCGCCTACGAGCTGCTCGGCGCCGAGTCGCTGCAGACCTTCGGCGGCTCAGGGTACCTGGAGGACTACCCACTCGAGCAGTACGTGCGCGATGCGAAGATCGACGCCCTCTACGAGGGGACGACCGCGATCCAGGCCCTGGACCTGATCTTCCGCAAGGTGGCCAAGGACAACGGAATGGCGTTACTGAACCTGTTCGGTGAGATCGGCGCGTTCATCGACGCCGACGCCGTGCATGCCGAGCTCAAGGAGGACCGGCAGGCGCTCGCCGCCGGGCTCGGCGAGGTGCAGGCCATGTTCGGCACCGTGACCGGCTGGCTCACCGCCGCCCAGATGGGAGAGGAGCGGGAACTCTACAAGGTCGGCCTGGCCGCCCGGCGGGTCCTGCTCGCGCTGGGCGACCTCGTGGTCGGCTGGTTGTTACAGCGCCAGGCCGAGGTCGCCCTGCAGGCGCTCGCCGGCGACGGCCTGAGCGAACCGGACCGAGGCTTCTATCTGGGCAAGGTCGCCTCGGCCCGGTTCTTCGCCCGGGAGGTGCTGCCGCGCCTGAGCAGTGACCGTCGCATCATCGACGCGACCACAGTGGACCTGATGGAGCTGCCGGAGGAGGCGTTCTGACGCGGTCGGTCTACAGGGTCAGGAAGTAGTCGGTGATGTACTTCAACCGGTCCGAACCGCTGTAGCCGCGCCCGATGTAGCAGTGCCGGTTGTAGTGCTTCATGACCAGGATGGCGGCCTGGGCGTCGGCCTTCGTGTCGAACAGGGCGATCGCCTCACCGCCCTGGTTGACCCGCCAGCCGGTGGCCCCCAGATCCTCGATGCTGAGGTTGGCGCCGTTGTGGGTCAGGCAGTCCGGGCTGGGGATGACCGTGATGATCCCGGACGGATCACGGTAGTAGTCCATGATGTACCGGTACCGCTCGGTGCGGGAGTTGTTCCGTCCGATGAAGCAGTGCTTCTTGTACCGCTTGGCCACCGCCAGCCCGGTCTGAGCGTCGATCTCCCGCTTGTAGGCGAGCATGGAGTGCGTCCCGCCTTCGACCACCTGCCACACGTCGGCGGTGGTGTTGTGCACGATGGCCAGGGCGTTGGGGTCGTGCGAGATGCAGTCCTCGGAGGCCGGCCAGGGCAGCAGATCGGGTGGGTTGAGGGTCACCACGACGATGGGCGTCGTCGTGACCGTCGGCGTCGGTGTCGCTCCTTGGCCGACGTCCCCATTGCCGCCGGGTGCGTCGCCGAGCTGACCGGCGCCGGTTCCGCCGCCGGGGCCGAGGCCGTTGCCCTTCTTGCCACATGCGGTCACCGGGACCACGAGCACGGCGGCGAGGACGACGCCGATGAGAACGCGGGGGCTGGGTCTGGTCATGCCGCCGATCATCGACGCAACGCCATGAAGCCGCTGTAAGGTACGCGCCGCCTGTCAGACATCCGTCACTTGCCCGGCGGCTCAGGCGCGGGCCGTGTGGCTCGCGGTCAGCGTCGCGTCGGCGCTGCGCCACCGCGCCCAGGGCTGCGACGACTCGTGCACGGCCAGACCGCAGGTGCGCAGCCCGTCGGGGTCGGCGCCGTCCGGGTCGAGGCGGCTCGACAACGCCGACACGGCCGGGTTGTGACCGATCAGCAGCAGGGTGCCGGCCGCGGCGACCGAGCAGACGAGCTCGAGCAGATCGTCCGCGTCGGCGAGGTAGGCCTCGTCCGGATAGGACACCTGCGCCCCGGCCGGCAGCGACAGCGCGACGCCGTGCCAGGTCTGGCGGGTCCGCTGGGCCGGTGAGCAGATCACCACGTCGGGGGTGTAGCCGCGTTGATCCAACCAAGCCCCGGCGGCGGCCGCGTCGGCGTGGCCACGCTGGGTCAGCGGCCGGCTCACGTCCGGCACACCCTCGGGGTTGGCGGTCTTGGCGTGGCGGAGCAGGACGAGCGTCGGCACCGATCCATCCTCGCGCACCGCCGCGGTGGGCGCACCCGACTCGCTCCGGTCGGTGCCCGGGGCGAAACTCGACCGGAGCTGGACGGCGGATGTGGTTGGCTGGTGCGGTGCCGGTCGCCGAACGCATCGCCGCCGCCCATGCCGACACCGCCGATCTCGCCGCCGTCGGCGGTGACTGGGGCGTCGTCGCCGGTGTGCCGTGCGAACACCTGCCGCTGCCGTATCCCTGGGCCACCAGCGCCCGGATGCTCGCCCTCGGCACCGCACCGCCGCCGGCCGTGCTGACCGAGGTGACCGCCTGGCTCGCCATCCGCTCTCCACAGT
>JBLNGJ010000047.1:0-9235 GCA_050264675.1 Micromonosporaceae bacterium | reverse complement strand
AGTTCGAGCAGGTCTCGTGGGAGGAGGCGCTCGAGGACATCGCGGGGCGGATCAGGTCGGCCATCGTCGAGGACCGCCGCGACGAGGTGATGTACCACGTCGGCCGGCCCGGGGAGGACGGCTTCGCCGAGCGGGTGCTCCAGGCCTGGGGGGTCGACGGGCACAACAGCCACACCAACGTCTGCTCCTCGGGCGGCCGGACCGGCTACACGCACTGGATGGGCTACGACCGCCCCTCCCCGGACTATGCCAACGCCAAGACCATCCTGCTGCTGTCGAGCCACCTGGAGACCGGCCACTACTTCAACCCGCACGCCCAGCGGATCATGGAGGCCAAGCAGAACGGCGCCAAGATCGCGGTCCTGGACCTGCGGCTGTCCAACACCGCCTCGCACGCGGACCTGTGGATCGCGCCCTGGCCGGGCAGCGAGGCGGCGATCCTGCTGGCGATCGCCGCGCACCTGGTGCGCACCGGCCGCCACGACCGGGAGTTCGTGCGCCGGTGGTGGAACTGGGAGGAGTTTCTCGAAGCTTGCGAGAGAAACCCGGATAAGGGTCTCGCCACCCAACGACCCGACGCACCGCGGACGATCGAGGCGTTCGAGGCGGCGTTCCTGGAGCTGTACGCCGAGTACACCTTCGCCTTCGCCGCTCGGGAGTCGGGCGTGGCCGAGGAGACCATCGCCCGGGTCGCCGACGTGGTGGCCGGGGCCGGAACCCGCCTGTCCACCCACACCTGGCGGTCGGCGTCGGCCGGCAACCTCGGCGGCTGGCAGGTGGCCCGATGCCTGTTCCTGCTCAACAGCCTGCTCGGTGCGGTCGCCACACCTGGCGGCACCTACCCCAACGCGTGGAACAAGTTCGTGCCCCGACCGATCCACACTCCACCCCACCCGGCGAGCTGGAACGAGCTGACCTGGCCACTGGAGTACCCGCTCGCCCTCAACGAGCTCTCGTTCCTGCTGCCGCACTTCCTCAAGGAGGGTCGGGGCACGCTCGATGTGTACTTCACCCGGGTCTACAACCCGGTGTGGACCAACCCCGACGGCCTGAGCTGGATGGAGGTCCTCACCGACGAGAGCCTGGTCGGCCTACACGTCGCGCTGACCCCGACCTGGAGCGAGACCGCCTTCTTCGCCGACTACATCCTGCCCATGGGCCTCGGCTCCGAGCGGCACGACCTGCACTCGTACGAGCAGTACGACGGGCAATGGGTGGCGTTGCGCCAGCCGGTGCTGCGGACGGCCCGTGAGCGGGCCGGCGAGCCGGTCGAGGACACCCGAGCGGTGAACCCGGGAGAAGTGTGGGAGGAGAACGAGTTCTGGATCGAGCTCTCCTGGCGTATCGACCCCGACGGCGCGCTCGGCATCCGCCGGTTCCACGAATCCCGGGCGCGGCCCGGCGAGAAACTGTCCGTCGACGAGTACTACGGCTGGATCTTCGAGAACTCGGTGCCGGGCCTGCCCGAGGCGGCCGCGGCGCAGGGCCTCACCCCGCTGGCGTACATGCGCCGCTACGGTGCCTTCGAGGTGCGAAAGGGTGTCGGCCCGGTGCACGAGGAGCCGGTGCCGGAAACCGACCTGGCCGACCTCGCCGAGGATGAGTTCGGCCGGGTCTACACCCGCACTCCCGCACCGGTGCTGCCCAACGTCGTGCCGATGGCCACCCCGGAACCTGACCCGGACGGCCGGCGCCCGGTCGGCGTGCGGATCGACGGGGTGGTGCGCCGCGGCTTCCCCACGCCGAGCGGCAAGCTCGAGTTCTACTCCCGGACGCTGGCCGCCTGGGGCTGGATGGACGCGACGGTGCCCGGATACCAGCGCAGTCACGTGCACCCGGAGGCGCTGGAGCCCGACCAGGTGGTGCTCATCTCGACCTTCCGGCTGCCCACACAGATCCACACCCGGGGTGGCAACGCCAAGTGGCTGGACGAGCTGGCCCACACCAATCCACTGTGGATTCATCCGACTCACGCCGCGGGCCTCGGCGTGACCACCGGTGACCTGGTGCGGGTGGAGACCGAGATCGGCGCGTTCGTGCTCAAAGCGTGGGTGACCGAAGGCATCCGCCCCGGTGTGGTGGCCTGCAGCCATCACATGGGTCGGTGGCGACTGCACAACGACCAGGGCCCGGACACCGGCCAGCGTCAGGTGATGGCCACTGTGGATCTGGCCCGGGACGCCGGCCAATGGCGGATGACCCGGCGAGCCGGTGTCCGGCCCTACCCGTCCGCCGACCCGGACACCGCGCGCATCTGGTGGACCGATGTCGGCGTCCACCAGAACCTCACCTTCCCGGTGCACCCCGACCCGATCTCCGGGCAGCACTGCTGGCACCAGGCGGTCCGGGTGAGCCGAGCCGGGCCCGGCGACGCGTACGGCGATATCACCGTCGACACGGCCAAGGCGCACGCGGTCTACCGGAAGTGGCTCGCCCTGGCCCGGCGCGCCGACGAGCACTCCCCCGACGGCACCCGCCGTCCGTACTGGCTCATGCGGCCGCTGAAGCCGGCCAAGGACGCCTACCGGTTGCCCGCCCATGATGCCGCCGACTGATCCGCGCTCACCCGACACCCGCGCCGACCTCTGGCGCGCCCTCGGCATCCTGGCCGAGGCGCCGGGGCCGCAACACCCGGGCCTGGCCGACCTGCTCGACCTGCCCGCACCCACCGGCCGCGAGTGGACCGAGGCGTTCGTGGTGCAGCTCGTTCCGCACGCCTCGGTCTACCTCAGCCCGCACGGTTTGCTCGGCGGCGAGAGCGCCGACCGGGTGGCCGGGTTCTGGCGGGCGTTACGGGTGCCGGTGCCGGCTGACCCGGATCACCTCACCACCCTGCTCGGCCTGTACGCATCGCTTGTGGACAGACACGCCGGTGAGCCGGACGGGCCGCATCGGGCCCTGCTCGGGCAGGCGCGGGCGGCGTTGCTGCACGAGCACCTGCTGAGTTGGCTGCCGGCGTACGCGCTGGCGATGGTGGACGTGGGGCCAGCGTCGTACGCGGCCTGGGCCGGGCTGCTGCGCGAGGCGCTGCGGGCCGAGTCGGCCGAGATCGGCGTACCGGACCGGCTGCCGGTGCATCTGCTCGCCGCACCGCCCATGGCCCGCTCCGACGACGGCCTGGACGCGGTGTTGTCAGCGCTGCTCAGCCCGGCCCGCTCGGGCCTGGTGCTGACCCGCGGTCACCTGGCCGGGCTGGCCCACGGGGCCGGGCTGGGGCTACGCCTGGGCGACCGCACGCAGACGCTTCGTGCCCTGATCGAACAGGACGCGAGCGCTGCGGTGACATTACTCGCCGATCAGGCGCTGTCCTGGGAACAGCGGCACCGCCTCGATGCTCCGATGACCGGCCCGGTCGCCGACCACTGGGCCGCCCGGGCCAGCACCACGGCAACGCTGCTACGCGCCAGAGAGGACGCCCACCGATGACCATGCAACTGCCCGACACCGAACCGGCCCACCTCACCGAGGCGGACGTGCGCCGCATCGTGCGCGAGGAAGTGCAACAGGCATTCGCCAATGACCCCGGCTCCCGCCGCGCCGCCGTCATCGCGTCGAAGGGCACGCTGGACTGGGCGTACCCCCCGTTGATCCTCGCCACCGCGGCGGCGGCCGCCGGCATGCAGACGGCGGTGTTCTTCACGTTCTACGGGCTGAACATCATCCACAAGGATGCGGCCCGCAAACTCAAGATCGACCCGGTCGGCAACCCCGCCATGCCGATGCCGGTGCCCATGCCCGACCTCATCACCGGGATGCCCGGGATGGTGACGTTGGCCTCCAAGATGATGAAGGCCCGGTTCGCCAAGCACAACGTGGCGACCATCGCGACGCTGCTGGACGAGGCCCGGGACATGGGTGTGCGGCTCGTCGGTTGCCAGATGACGATCGACGTCTTCGGCTACAACCCTGACGACTTCATCGAGGGCGTCGAGTTCGCCGGTGCCGCCGCGTTTATGTCGACGGCCCGCCGGGCCCACGTGACCATCTTTGTCTAACGAGGTGAGATTATGACTGACTCCGTGAAAGTCGACGAGGTGGTCGACGCGCGCAACCTGATGTGCCCGATGCCGGTGCTCGCCGCGACGAAGGCGATGCGCCGGCTTGAGGCAGGCCAGGTGATCAAGGTGATGGCCACCGACAAGGGGTCGCTCTCCGACATGCCGGCCTGGGCCGACGACAACGGCTACGCCATGCTCTCCATGGGCACCGAGGACGGTGTGCTCGTTTACTACGTGCGCAAATGACGGGTGACTACCGGCGAGATCGTCGGACGAGTCGTTCCAGCTGAGTGACGTGGCTGGGCTGCAGCTCGTCGATCGAACGCGCGCCGAGCAGTCGCATGGTGCGCCGGATCTGGGTGGCCAGGATGTCGATGGCGCGGTCGACGCCGCGGCGGCCGCCGGCCATCAGGCCGTAGAGGTACGCCCGCCCTACGAGCGTGAACCGGGCGCCGACGGCGAGCGAGGCCACGATGTCGGCGCCGTTCATGATGCCGGTGTCGAGGTGCACCTCAAGGTCTCGGCCGACCTCGCGGACGACAGCGGGTAGCAGGTGGAACGGGATCGGCGCCCGGTCGAGCTGGCGTCCGCCGTGATTGGAGAGCACGATCGCGTCGACGTTCAGGTCGGCCAGTCGCCGGGCGTCCTCGACCGTCTGCACCCCCTTGACCACCAGCCGGCCGCCCCACTGCTCGCGGATCCAACTCAGATCATCGAAGGTCACGGTGGGGTCGAACATGGTGTCGAGCAGCTGCGCGACCGGGCCCGGCCATCGGTCGAACGAGGCGAACGCCAGGGGCTCGGTGGTCAGCAGGTCGAACCACCAACCGGGGCGCCGGGCCGCGTCCAGGACCGTCCGCACGGTCAAAGCCGGCGGGATGGTCAGGCCGTTGCGGAGGTCGCGTAGACGGGCCCCGGCGACCGGGGCGTCGACGGTGACGAGCAGCGCGTCGAAGCCCGCCTTGGCCGCCCGGTCGATGAGCTCGACCGAGCGTGCGCGCTCCCTCCACATGTAGAGCTGGAACCAGTTGCGGCCGTGGGGGTTGGCGGCCGCCACATCCTCGACCGAGGTCGTGCCCAGGGTCGAGAGCGTGAACGGGATACCGGCCGCGCCGGCCGCCGCCGCACCGGCGCGCTCGCCGTCGGTGTGCATCAGCCGGGTGAACCCGGTCGGTGCGATGCCGAACGGCAACGCCGAAGCCCGGCCGAGCGTCGTCGCAGCCGTGTCCACATCGGATACATCCCGTAGGATGGACGGGTGGAACTCGATGTCCCGGAACGCCTGCCGCGCTCGGGCCAGCGAGAGCTCCTCCTCGGCCGCGCCGTCGGCGTAGTCGAAGACGGCTCGGGGAGCGCGGCGCTGGGCGAGCCGGCGTAGGTCTTCGATTGTCACCGCGGCGGCCAGGCGGCGCTCAGTCGGGTTCAGCTGCGGTCGCTGGAACCGCAGCAACGCACCGACATCACGGGGACGGGGCACTCGGCGACGTGTCATGTCGTCAGAATCCTAGCTACGCAACCGACGGAGGTGTGCTTGTGGTTGAGAAGGTGCTGGAGTTGCGGGTCCACGGCGTGTCGAACACCCCGCCGGCCGCGGTGCTGGGACTGGCGCCGGACGCCGACCCGAGCAAGCCGGAGAACGGCCCCTGGCCGGTGCTGAAGGCGGGCGACGCCACGACCGGCTTCTACCGGTCGTCGCAGGTGCATCCGGCCGCACCGTCGGTGATCGAGGCGTACAGCTGGGGCCAGCTCACCTCGGGGGCCCGAGTGGCCAAGGACATCCGCCGGGCATTGTGGACGCTGCTGCTGCCGTTCGCGGTGGCCAATGTCGGGTTCTTCGCCCGGCCGGACGTGCCGGCCGACGCGGACGAGGAGAAGCCGAGCACCGGCCCCGGCGTCCTGGCCTTCCTCGTCCGCCTCTTCTGTCTCAGCCTTACCCTGACTCTCGTCGTGGGGGCGGTCGGTGTCGGCGATGACCTGGTCGCCTGGCAGTGTGCCGACAAGGAGTGCCTGGCGCGGATACCCGGGGCATGGGAGTTCCTGACCAAGTCGTGGTGGAGCGTGGCCGGCCGGCCGCTCGTCGTGGGCATGCTCGTCCCGTTTGCGGTGCTGGCGCTCATAGGGCTGCTGAGCTGGCGGTCGTCGATGTACGAGGCGGAGTTGGCCGAGGTCGATCCAGGAAACCAGCCGCCCGCCGCATTGACGAACCCGCTACAGCAGCGCACCTTCTGGTGCGGTGAGGGTCAGCTGCGGCGGCTGGCCGTGCTGCATCTGGCGACCGGTGTCGCGGTCGCCGCGTTGATCCCGGTCGTGTCCATGCTGCTCATGGCCCCGCCCCAGGGAGCTCGCAAGCTGTTCGCCGCGGTCGTGGTGATCGGGCTCAGCGCGACCATAGTGGCGGGCGGGGTGGCCCTGGCCACCCCGTATGTGACCCGCCGGGGTGGACACACGCCGCTTGGCCGCATCGGCGCCGTGGTCATCGCCGTAGCGTCGGCCAGTGTCGTGGCCGCCATCGTCTACCTCCTGCTCCCCCACAGCCCCGAAGTGGCCAGGGCGTTGGCCGGACGTCCGATCACCCGCTGCCTGCCGGTCTTCGACGGCAACTGCGTATCCGACCGGTCCCTCGTCGGCTACGACGAGGCCATCGCCGGCCTGGGCACCGGGCAGGTGTTGCTGCTCCTCGCGATCGCCGGCGTGTCGCGTTCGGGCCGCCGGGCGCTCATGGCGCCAGTGGTCACCACGGTGTTGCTCATCGTCGGCCACGGCTGGGGCACCGGCTGGCTGCCCTGGGTGGGCACGGCCCCGCAGTGGCTGCACCAGCCGTGGCTGCCGGGGCTGGCCATTGTGGCCACCGCGGCGGCCACGCTGTTCTGGTCACCCACCCAGGCCGTCGTGCAGCCCGGCTTCCTCTCCGCCCACGCCCGAATCGGATGGGGAGGCTGTGGGCCCGCCGTCCTGTGCGGGGTCGGCTGGATGCTGGGGCTCGCGTACACCGCGGGCGTGCTCTTCTGGACCGCCAACCTGCTCAACGGGGGCGCCACCGCCACGGGCCGGTCGACCCTCACTCTTCCGGACCCGATCGTGTGGGGCGGCGCGGTCTTCGCGGTGTGGCTGCTCGTCTTCGTGGTGATCGCCGGTCTCGCCGCGGGCCGTTACGTCCGCCTGCGGCGGGAGAGCATCGGCGACATCCTGCGACCAGGACGGGACTACTCGCCCCACGATCGGCGGCGCGCCTGGGACGTGGCCAACTTCTATGGCCTGCACCGGCTCGACGGCGAGCACGCCTTGCCGATCATCGGACGCTTCGCCACGGTGAGCGTGGTGCTGGTGCTCGCGGGCACGGCGGGTGCGCTGGCGCACACCCGACCAACCGAAACCTTTGCCAGCAAGGCGATGGCCGACATCGGCGGAACCCTGGCCGGTTTCCTGCCGATCCTCATCGCCGGGCTGGGCGCGTTGATCTACCGCAGCGTCTCGGTCCGCCGGGCCGTCGGCGTGGTCTGGGATCTGGCCACGTTCTGGCCCCGGGCCGGGCACCCGCTCGGGCCGCCCTGCTACGCCGAGCGGGCGGTGCCTCAGCTGCAGACCCGCACCGACGCCTTACTGCGACTGCCGGCGCATCATGACGACCACGTCAAAGGTGTCATCCTGTCCGGCCATAGTCAGGGTGCGATCATCTCCGTCGCCGCCATCCTGCAGATGCCGGCCGACTGGGCCCGGCGAGTGTGGTTGTTGACTTACGGTTGCCAACTCACCCGGCTCTACGGTCGGATCTTCCCGGCGTACTTCGGCCCGACCCGGTTGACCGCGCTCAACCACGCGCTCACCGTTCCCGGCGCGGCCATTCCATCGTGGACTAACTTCTGGCGCGAGACCGATCCGCTGGGCTGGCCGGTCGACGTCTGCCTAACACAGCTGGAGGTCAAGGACCCGGCCGACCTGCATCCGAGCGGCGGTGAAGTGAACGACCCGCCGATCCGCAACCACAGCGGCTACCCCTCCGCCGCGGAGTACCAGGCCGAGTGCACCACACGGGTACGCGAGCTCCTGCGCCGTTTGGGCTGAGCCCGGGCGACACCGCGCCGCCGCCCGGGCCAGTGCGATCAGTAGCGGTAGTGGTCCTGCTTGTACGGACCCTGCACCGGCACACCGATGTAGGCGGCCTGATCGGGCCGCATCTCGGTGAGCCGGGCGCCGAGTGCGTCCAGGTGGAGCCGGGCCACCTTCTCGTCCAGGACCTTCGGTAACAGGTGCACGCGGACGCCCAGCGCGGTGGTGAAAAGCTCGATCTGGGCCAGCGTCTGGTTGGCGAACGACGCGGACATGACGAAGCTCGGGTGGCCGGTCGCGTTGCCCAGGTTCAGCAGGCGGCCTTCCGAGAGCACGATGACCGAGTGGCCGTCCGGAAACCGCCACTCATCGACCTGCGGTTTGATTGGCATCCGCACGATGCCCGGCACCTTGGCCAGCCCGGCCATGTCGATTTCGTCATCGAAGTGACCCACGTTGCCCACGATCGCCTGGTGCTTCATCCGGACGAGGTGGTCGACAAGGACCACACCGGTGTTGCCGGTCGTGGTGATGACCAGGTCCGCGTCCTCGACGACGTCGTCGAGCCGGACCACCGGCAGCCCGGCCATCGCCGCCTGCAGCGCGCAGATCGGGTCGACCTCGGTCACCACAACCCGGGCCCCTTGCCCGCGCAGCGCCTCGACCGCGCCCTTGCCGACGTCGCCGTACCCGCAGACGACGGCGAGCTTGCCGGCGAGCATCACGTCGGTCGCGCGGTTGAGCCCGTCGATCAGCGAGTGGCGGATGCCGTACTTGTTGTCGAACTTGCTCTTGGTCACCGAGTCGTTCACGTTGACCGCCGGGAACAGCAGCTCGCCAACGCGGTCCACCTGGTAGAGACGGGTCACGCCAGCCGAGGTCTCCTCGGACACGCCGCGCATGCCGGCGGCGATCCGGGTGAACCGCTGGCCGTCCTCGGCCAGGCTTGCCGTGAGCAGCCGTAGCGCCTCGCGGTAGTCGGGCGAGTCGGTCTCGACCGGCGCCGGCACGCCACCCTTAGCCTCGAACCGGGCGCCGAGGTGCACCAGCAGCGTGGCGTCACCGCCGTCGTCCACGATGGAGTTGGGCCCCTGCCCACCCGGGAAGCGGAACACCTGGTCGGTGCACCACCAGTACTCCTGGATGGTCTCGGCCTTCCAGGCGAACACCGGCACGCCGCGCGGCGCGTC
>JBLNGJ010000046.1:0-6099 GCA_050264675.1 Micromonosporaceae bacterium | reverse complement strand
TGCCTAGGGCGTCGGGCTCAGTGAGCGGTGAGCCGCCGGGCTACGGAGCTGGCGTTCGCCCTGTAATGGCGCCCGCATGCCCCAGCCACCGCCCAGTATCAGCCCGATCCGAGCAGTACGGAGATGACCGGGCTTGCGAGCGGCAGCAGGCCCATGAGCACCAGCGTGAGCGCCACGAGGCCGAGGAAGATGAGTCCGAGCATCGCACCTATTCCCGAGCCTGCCGAGCGCGGTGATGCCCTCTGGGCGTCGGCCGACGCGCGTGAGCAGTTAGGCGCAGACCTCGGTGGTGGTCCACCGCGCGTGTTGATGTCCGGTCGGCGACAGCGTGCCCGGATCGACGGCCGCTAGGGTGCCGCGATGAGCGGCGCCGTTAAGCCTTGGCACATCTTGCTTCTGTTGTTCTGTCTTGGTGGCGTTGCAGCCGCGGTTGCGGGCGCCGTCCTGGTCGTCAGTCGTACGACGCGTCGGCGCCATTAGCCCAGCAGCCGGGTCGTCTCGATCACCAGCGGCACGCATGGTCGGTGGTCCCTTCGTCGATGGGGCGACCACTTCAGGCAGGTGACCTCGCGGGCCGGTCCAGGTGGTGCCCGGTGGTGGTGGTTGGCCGTTGAGCGCGGGCGGCGGCCGCGCCGCGGTGAGCGCGTTCGACGTCGGCCGGGCGGCGTGGTGCTGCGGGTGCGGGCATGGTCTGCCCTTTGACCTGCGGGACGATATGGAGCCGCCTCGGGGAGTCGAACCCCGGACCTACGCATTACGAGTGCGTCGCTCTGACCGACTGAGCTAAGGCGGCAACGGCGCTTTAGTCTACTGGACCACCCATCCCGGACACTCGCGGGATACGCCGGGCAGTGATCATGGGCTAACGTGGCGCTCCGTGACCCGTTCCTCAGACGAGGCGGCCATGGCTGCCCCCCGACCCAGAAGCCTCGACCCGCACGAGATCGGGTTCAAACGCCGCAAGCCGGTGCCCTGGCTCGGTCCGGTGCTGCTCGCTGCGACCGGCGCCCGGGTGGCGCTGGCCGAGCAGTTCGGTGCCTACCTGGACAAGCGGGAGCTGCAGAACGCGTTCGCCAAGAAGGTGCACGACCACACCGACCATGACGACTTCTGGTTCGACTTCGCGGCCGACCTGGGCGATGGGTTCAACGCCACCTACTCGGTGGCCTACCTGCTCGCCCAGCCCGAGCTGCACCTGCACGCCGAGCGCCTGCCCCGCGGGCAGATCCTCGTCCTCGGCGGCGACCAGGTCTACCCGACCGCGAGCAGCAAGGAGTACGACGACCGGTTCAAGGGTCCCTACCGCGCCGCCCTGCCCATGTGCGCACCGGGCGAGCGTCCACCGGTTCTCTACGCGCTGCCCGGTAACCACGACTGGTACGACGGGCTCACCGCGTTCCTGCGCATCTTCGCCCGCCGCGAGGGTACCCACATCGGCGGTTGGGAGACCGCGCAGACCCGCAGCTACTTCGCGATCAAGCTGCCACATCGGTGGTGGCTCTTCGCCATCGACGCGCAGTCGGGCGCGTACCTCGACGACCCGCAGCTGGCCTACTTCTACGAGGTGGCCACGCAGGTGCAACCGGGCGACCGGATCATTCTCTGTACGCCATTCCCGGCCTGGATCGACGCGGCCGAGGTGCCGGCCGAGTACGACACCACCGACTACTTCCTGCGCCGGGTGATCGGGCCGACCGGCGCCGAGGTCGCGCTCATGCTCAGCGGCGACCTGCACCACTACAACCGCTATGCCAACGAGCGCCGTCAACTCATCGTCGCCGGTGGCGGTGGCGCGTACCTCTACGCCACGCACGAGCTTCCGCGTACGCTCTCGGTGCCGCCCAAGGAAACCATCCAGCGCTCGGCCAGCCGGTCGGAGGAGTTCCGGCTGCGCAAGGCGTACCCGTCGCGGATGCGCTCGCGGACGCTGGGCACGGGTGTCTTCACCCGGCTGCCGCTGCGCAACCCCGGCTTCCTGGCCCTGCTCGGCGCGTTGCAGACCTTGCTGCTGCTCGCCCTCGACAACGCCGATCGCCGCATCGTCACGATCCCGGTCTTCGTCATGGTGGCAATAACGTTCGCGCTGACCCTCTTCTTCGCGGCCGGCCTGACCGCGGGGCGGCGCCGAGCCAGACACTACGTGCTGGGGTTCACCCACGGCATCGGGCAGGTCGCGCTCGGGGTCGGCGGCCTGTATGTCTGGCACCTGTTCCCGTTCGACCAGTGGCGGTGGCCGATGCCGGCCCTGACCGCGGCGGTCCTCTACGGGCCGGTCGCCGCGCTCGTCTCCGCTGAGGTGCTCGCGTTCTACCTGCTCATCGCGGCCCGGTTCAACGTGAACCTCAACGAGCTCTTCGCCGGCCAGGGCATCCAGGGCTACAAGGGTTTCCTGCGCATGCACATCGCCCGGGACGGGTCACTGACCATCTACCCGGTCGGGTTGGACTCGGCCGGCAAACGGTGGCGGGCCAACCCGACCGGGCCGGCGCACGCGCCGTGGATCGAACCCCGCCGTCCGCTACGACCGCATCTGATCGAGCCGCCGATCCGCATCGGCGGGCCACCCGATGGACCCCGGTGGTGACCGGCCCGCGGGCGGGCTACCACCGTCCGCGGTGGACGACCTCGTCGAACGGTCGGCGGTTCGGACGCGCGATGACCCGCAGCGGCCGGTCGGCCGGATAGCCCACCGAGAGCAGGTAGGCCAGGAACCGGTCGGCCGGGAAGCCGAGCAGCTCCCGGGCGAGGTTCTGATCCTCGACCGCCGAGTGGCAGGTGCCCAGACCGAGATCGGCCGCGGCGATCGCGATCGCCATCGTCGCCTGACCCAGGTCGTACTGGAGCATGCTGGCGCTGCGGGCATCTTCCAGTTGCGGCGCGACGATCGCAACCGCCGCGGCGGCACCGGCGACATGCCCGGCCCCGACCCACACGCCGGACAGGCGCTGAAGCTCGTCGCGGTCGGTTACGACCACGAAGTCCCACGGCTGCCCGTTCTTGGCCGATGGCGCCCGCCGTCCGGCTTCGAGGATCCGATCCAGGTCGCCCGACGGCACGGCCTGCGGTGTGAACGTGCGGACATTGCGGCGGGCCCGAAGGGCGTCCCAGGTCTCCATGAGACGACATCATGCACGGCCGGGGTATTGTGCGGCCGTGGCGACCCTCGACGACGTGGCCCGGCTGGCGCTGACTCTGCCGGAAGTGGTCGAGGCCGAGCGCCGTGGTCAGCGGACCTGGGCGGTGGCCGGCAAGACCTTCGCCTGGGAACGGGCCTTCAGTAAGGCCGACCTGAAGCGGTTCGGCGACGTCGCGCCGCCGGAAGGTCTGATCCTCGCCGTGCGGGTCGGCGACCTCGGCGAGAAGGAGGCCGTGCTCGCCGCGCAGCCGAAGGGGTTCTTCACGATCCCGCATTTCGACGGGTACGCGGCGGTGCTCATCCAGCTCAAGAAGGTCTCGCTGAAGCCGCTGCGCGAGGCGCTCGTGGACGGCTGGCTCGCGTGCGCGCCGCAACCGCTGGCCGACCGGTTCATCCAGGGGCGCGCGTGAACGAGTGGGTCCGGCCGACCGGCTCGTAGCCTAGGCGGGCGTAGAAATGTCGGGGCCAGTCGTTGGCATCGGCCTCGAGGAAGACGAGGTCACATCCGGCCGCAAGCGCCCGGCGGAGGCCCTCGGCCATGATCGCCCGAGCGAAGCCCCGGCGCTCGTGCTCCGGCCGCGTCATCACCTGCTCGATCTGGGCGGTGCGGTGCGTCCGGTCGAGGTAGAGCTCGGCGTGGGCCACGACCTCGCCGGTGCCGTCGCGGACGGCGAGGAAGCACACCTCATCGGCGCCGCGCAGCCGCGCCCCCCGCCGCATCACCAGCTGCTCGATCGCCTGCTCCGACGCGGTGGGAAGCTGCTCGCGCCAGGCGTGTCGATCGACCGGCACGAGCACGGACCAGTCCACCGCCTCGACCCGCACGCCCGGGTCGGCCGGTCGATCGGCCGCCGCACCCGTGTGCCGCATGAACACACTGGTCTCCTGGTGGTAGCCGGCGTCGATGAACCGGGCCGCGCCCGCCTCGCCGGTCTCGTCGTCGTTGACCACGATCAGGCGGTGGGTCAGACCGGCCCCGCCCAACACGTGGTCGGCGACGGCAATGGCCTCGGCGGGATCGTCGAGCCTCGCCAAGATCAGCTTATTGTGATCGTACGAGGCGGCGAACTCCGCGTCCAGCACCGCGAAGCCGCCGGCCACCTCCACCACGGTGGCTGCCTGCCGGCGGGCAAACGCGGTCCGGAAGGCAATGATCCGGGGCAGGATGGGCCCGGCGGACGCGTTCAGCACGCCGGTACGGTACCGGCTACGGTCGCCTTGTGGTGCGACTTATCGTCAACGGCCGCGAGCACACGATCGACTCTCCCGCCGGCCCGACCCTGCTCGACGTGCTGCGGGAGGACCTCGGCCTGACCGGTGCGAAGTACGGCTGCGGTGAAGGCGAGTGCGGCGCCTGCACCGTGCTGGTCGGTGACTCACCGATCCGCGCCTGCCAGCAGGACGCGGCCAGCGTGACCGGCCCAGTGACCACTGTGGAGGCTCTCGCCGCCGGTGGTTCGCTGCACCCGGTTCAGTCGGCCTTCGTGCGGGCGCGGGCCCTGCAGTGCGGCTACTGCACGCCCGGCTTGGTAATGGCGGCGGTGGCCCTGCTCGCGCGCGACGCCGCACCCGACGACGCGACGGTCCGCGAGGCGTTGGCCGGCAACATCTGCCGGTGCGGTGGCTACCCGCGGATCGTGGAGGCGATCCAGCTGGCCGCGACGGGCGACGCCGGTGGCGAGGCCGTCACGGCCGAACCCGCCGGCGCCGAGGATCGTCGCCCCGCCGATGCCATGTGGACGGCGCTGCTCTCGATTCCGGACGACGGCGCCGAACGCGGGTGGGGCTGGTCGACCCCGGGTGGCGCCCGGCTCACCATCGACACCGGCGGGCGGGTCACCGCGTACACCGGAAAGGTTGAGGCCGGCCAGGGCAACCGCGCGGCGCTGATCCGCCTGGTCGCGGCCGAGCTGGGCGTCCCGACCACATCCGTGGTGCTCGACATGGGCGACACCGCCTGCGCGCCGCTTGATCTGGGTACGGTCGGCAGCCGGTCGATGCCCGACGCCGGACGTGCGCTGCGCCTCGTCGCCGCGACGGCCCGACGCGAGCTGGTGCGGACGGCGGCCGAACGATGGCAGGTCGACCCAGCCCAGCTGGTCGCCGCCGATCAGTCCATTCACGACCCGGCCGGCGACCGGAGGGCCTCCTACGGCGAGCTGATCGCGTCGGGCTCCCGCACCATTCACGCCGACCCGGATGAGCCGCTGCCCGCCGCCCCGGCCGGGCTGGCCAGCCTCGACGACACGATGCTGCACCGGTACCTGGTCGACGCGGTCACCGGGGCCAAGCGCTTCCCGTCCGACCTGACGCTGCCCGGCCTGCAGCACGCCCGGTTGCTGCGACCGCCGGCCCATGGCGCGCACCGGACCGCGCTCGACACCAGCGCGGCCGGCGCCAGGGCAGGCGTAACCGTCGTCGAAGACGGCGACCTCGTCGCGGTGGTCGCGCCCACCCGGGCCGCCGCCGAGGCGGCACTGCCGTCAATTCAGGCACAGTGGACGGTCGGCGACCAGCCCGCCGACGTCGATCTGGAGAAATACCTGCGCGATCACCCGCGGGAGGGCCAGGGCTGGGGCGGTGCCGTGCTGCGCGAGGCCGGCGACGTCGATGCCGCGTTCAAACGGGCCGAGGTCGTCCTCAGCGCGACCTACCACACCGCCTACCTCGCCCACGCCCCGCTGGAGCCGCGAGTCGCGCTGGCCACAGTGGACGCGCAGTCGGCCACCGTCTGGGTGGGCACCCAGCGACCGTTCGCCGTCCAGGCCGACGTGGCGGCCGCGCTGGGCCTGGTCCCGGAACACGTACGCATCGTGGTGCCCGACTTCGGCGGCGGCTTCGGCGGCAAGCACTCGGCCGATGTCGCGGTGCAGGCGGCCCGCCTGGCCCGGGCCACGGGCCGGCCGGTCAAGGTGGCGTGGACCCGAGCCGAGGAGTTCCAGTGGGCGTACTTCCGCCCGGCC
>JBLNGJ010000045.1:0-16118 GCA_050264675.1 Micromonosporaceae bacterium | reverse complement strand
GCGTGATCTCCCGGGCATAGTCCATTGTGGGCGCATGGGATCGGATCGCGTGCTGGTAGATGGTCCGCTGCCGGACACCGCGTCGCAGCGCCGGCAGCTCGCTGGCTAATGCGCGCTCGAGCAGCTCGGGCGGGCGTCGGCCGCCTGGCTGCACCGTGAGCAGCTCTTTGGTGCAGGCTCCGACGGCAAGTTGCAGCCGGTGGCTGATGACCCGGGCGCCTTGGATCATCGTGAGCTCGCCGACAGTGTCCTGTTGCGCCTCGTTGTACGCGGTGGTGGCCGAGGCGAACGAGCGGTCGAGCACGGCGAGCTGGCGTTCGTGCCGGCTCACCTCTTGTCGCACCGGCTCGATGGCGAGCTGGGCTGCGGTGGTGGGCGGCACCGGGATGAGTCGGCCGTCCGGTCCGGGAGCGAGCAGGCCCAGTTGGAGCAGGCACGGCAGGGCCTCGGACGACGCGATCGAGCCCTGCTGGACGGCCTCACGGTAGCGGCGAACGCCAATGTCACATATCTCGAGAACATCGACGTTGCCCGATACCATCACCTTCCGGCACATTGCGACCGCCTTCATCATTGTGCAATGCATAAAGATGATACATAGATGATGTTGGCCGCCGTAGATGCGCTCGGCATCATTGTCGAGCAGGCCAAGCGGCCACTACCTGGCCAGGGACCGCCGTCACCCCACCCCGCCCGTTCCAATCAAACCGTTAGGGATTTCAATGTACCGTGCGCGCCGCGCTCGGCCGTCGATGCTCGACGACTCTCAATGGGGCGTTTGATCAATGCGAGACCGCTCGGTCTCATCTGAGGTTGTCATAGGAAAACTGCAAGTTCGTGTGAGGAGTTTCCGTGTCGCTGCGTAAGACTTCTACCGTTTCCCTCGTCGAGGAGGTGACGGGCTGGCTGGGCCGGTCGGCCGAGGAGGTGGATCGTTCCCACCTGGACGAGCGCGACCGCATCGTGGCCACCGTGCGCACCCTCAACGAGGGTGCGCGCAACGGCGACGCGGAAGCCGCCTACAGCCAGCAGTTGCTGCTGGCGCGGATCTACAGCACGGTCATGCGGATCCCCGACGGTCCGACCGCCGAGGGCTCGATCCTGTTGCACGAGGTCACCCGCCTGCTCGAGGCGGCCACGATCGAGTCTGAGGACGGGTGGATCCCGACCGGCACGCTGGAGTCCGCCCCGGCCAAGCCCCGTGCCTACCTGTCCTGGCTCAAAGAGGTGGCCCGAGGGCACCGCGTCTTCAAGCATCCGTACTACACGGAGTTCATCAACCGGCACGCGCAAGCCGAGGACCTACGCCGTTACGTCATCCAGGAGTCGCTCATCGACGGCCGGTTCGACGACTTCCTGGCCATGATGCAGGTCGGCACGGCCGGCGCCGCGAAGATGGAGATCGCCAACAATTTCTGGGACGAGATGGGCAACGGGCGGCCTGAGCATGTCCACACCTATCTCTTCAACAAGATCTATGAGGTCTTCGAGATCTCGGACGAAGAGTCCGAGGGCCAGATGACGACGACCGACTTGCTCTCCGGCAACCTGGCCGTGCTGCTGTGCCGCTACCGCAGCCTCTACCCGGAGGCGGTCGGCTTCCTCGGCATGACCGAGTGGCTCGCGCCGGACCGGTTCCGCAATGTCGTGCGGGCCTGGGAGCGCTTAGGCCTGCCCGACGTCGGGATCGTCTATCACCGCTTGCACGTGACGATCGACTCCAAGCACGCTGCGGGCTGGTTCCACAATGTCGTTCTGCCCGCCGCCAACTCCGAGCACATGCGACGCGGCATCGCGCGCGGCTCGCTGTGGCGTCTGAACTCCTCCGCACGCCACCTCGACGAACGCTTGACCAACGTGCGGACGCTGAGCTCCGCCGAAAGGAACTGACGATGCCCCTCAATGACCAAGGATTCGCGATCATCGACCTGCCGCGGGTCTCGCCGGAAATCCTCGACAGCTACGAGAACTGCCCACTGGACGAGTACATGGGCAACCTGACGCGGTACAAGCGCTTCTCCCAGTACCGCCTGAGCTGGACCGCCGATGACGACTGGCACTTCGAGCTGCTGCCGCACCGGGACTACACGGCGTTCAAGAAGTTCAATCCGGTCGGTGGCGGGATGCGCCGCACGTACGAGCCGATCCAGGTCGACTTCACGCCGTTCATCCGGGCCGGCGTTTACGGCCTCGGCCTGGACAACTCCGAGGACTGGCAGATCAACGTGCACCAGAACCGCTCGATCGCCAACCTGGAGAAGAATGGCGTGCTCACGCCCGAGGGCGTGCATCACGACGGGCACGAGTTCGTGATGATCGCGATTCTGCGCCGCAACAGCGTCGCCGGCGGTGAGACCCGGCTGTGGAACCCGGGTGCGTCGGAACCGTTCTGGCACGGCATCCTGCCGCCCGGCAAGGCGGTGCTGCTGGACGACCGTGCGATCGCGCACGACGTGACCGACATCGAGCCGGAGAACGGCAAGGCCGGCCATCGCGACATCCTCATCACCGCGTTCTCGCGGTGGAAGGAGAAGTGGTACGGCGACGAGCACGACGCGGCCGCACTCTCCCAGGATGGCGAGCCCGCGACGGCCATGTGATGCCGCACTTCGCCAAGTATCACGCGCTCGGCAACGATTACCTGATCATCGATCCTCAGCGGGTCGACCTGTCGCCGGGCGGCGAGGTATCGCGACGGCTGTGCGACCGGCATCGGGGCATCGGGGCGGACGGAGTTCTCTTCGGTCCGTTGTCGCCGGTCGACCCGAGCGGGGTCGACCTGCTCATCTACAACGCCGACGGGAGCGAGTGCGGTCGCAGCGGTAACGGCATCCGGCTGTTCGCGCTATACCTCGTCGAGCATTACCTCAAGGAGACCAAGTTCGTGGTGCGTACCGCCGCGGGTGAGTCGGTGGTGCAGATCCTCGACTTCGCCACCGGCCTGGTGCGGATCGGCATGGGGCGCCCGTCGTTCGACGCGGCGGGCGTCCCCCTGCTCGGCGTATCCGGGCCGGCGGTCGACATCGCCCTCGCGGTCGATGACACGCAGCTGACGGTGACCGCACTCAACAACGGCAACCCGCACGCGGTCGTGCTGTGCGACGAGGTCTCGCCGGCCCTGGCGCACGAGCTCGGGCTGCGCGTCGCGAGACACCCGCGCTTTCCCGAGCGCACCAACGTGCAGTTCGTCCGGGTGGCCGACCGGTCCACCCTCGACATTGAGATCTGGGAGCGGGGCGCCGGCTACACGCTGGCCTCGGGCGCCTGTGCCTGCGCGGCGGCGAGTGTCGCGCACGCGAAGGGTCTCGTCGATGACCACGTCACGGTACGGATGCCAGGCGGTAGTCTGGACATTGTGATCGACGATGATGGATCAGTTTGGATGGCCGGCCCGGTCGAACCGGTCGCCGTGGGGGATTTCTCGCCCGAGTTCCGGGTGAAGCTGGCGGCAGGATGACAACCGCACTGGCGGCGGTCTACCCGATGCGGCGGTGGGTGTTCGAGGACGCGCTCGGTCGCTATGACATCGACCTCGGCGACAGCCACGTCGCGTGTGGACGGATAGCCAAGCTGACCGTACCGGCCGAGCTGGAGTTGAACTACGGCGTCGACCGCGGCACCCCGGAGCTGGCCACGCTGGTCGCTGGCCGCTACGGCCGGGACGACCCCGCCCACGTTCTGATCACCCACGGCGCCCAGGAAGCGCTCTACCTGCTCTACTGCACACTGCTGCGACCGGGTGACCGGGTGCTGGCCTTCCGGCCCGGATGGCAGCAGGCCTGGGAGGCCCCGGCCCGGCTCGGGTGCCGGGTCGAGCTGCTCGACCTCGCCGACGATTTCAGCCTCGACCTGGCCGCGGTCGCCGCGGCGGCCGGCCCTGACCTGCGCCTCATCACGGTCAACTCGCCGAGCAACCCGACCGGACGCCGGGTCCGGCCGACGGAGCTCGACGCGCTCGTGGCGCTGGCCGAGCGCACTGGTGCCTACGTGGTGCTCGATGAGGAATACAGGCTCGACCTATCGGCCTCGCCGGCGGTGGACAGCGTCCGGATTGTGTCTGTTTCGAGCATATCGAAGGTGTACGGCTTTCCCGGTCTTCGGGTGGGGTGGATGTACGGCCCGCCGGAGATCGTGTCCGCCTGCGCCGAGTACAAGCACCTGACCTCGATATCGAACTCGGTGCTCTGTGAAGCGCTCGCCGCCGACGTGCTGCGCCGTCGGGCGGAGTTGGCCCTGGAGTACCATCGCCTGACGGAGGGGGGGTTGCGGCTATTGGTGGACTGGGCTGCCGACCACGCCGGCCAAGTCCGCCTTGTGCCGCCGGAAGGTACCCCGTTTGCTTGGCTGCACCTGACCACCGGCGAACCGTCGCTGGCGTTTGCCCGGCGGGTGCTCGATGCGCGCGTGCTCGTGATGCCCGCGGAGACGCTCGGCGGAGCCCAGGGCATCCGGCTCAGCTTCGCCCGCGAGCCGGACGAGCTGGCCGAAGGCCTACGACGCGTGGGCGAGTCGCTATCTCATAGGTGAACGATGAAGGCCGTTGAGTCGGGAGAGGTCATGAGTGTTACCACAGCGCGGATGCCGCTGTCCTTCGGTCAGGAGCAGCTGTGGTTCATTGACGAGCTTGATCCTGGGCGTACCACGTACAACATCCTGTTGCCGTTGCGCATGCGGGGTCCGCTCGACGTCGAGCGGTTGCGCCGCTGCCTGACCCTCGTCGTGGCGCAGCACGACGCGCTGCGGGCGACGGTCACCGTGGACGAAGGCACGCCCTACCAGGTGATCGCCCCGCCGGGCGAGGTCGAGCTGGACGTGGTGGACCTGACCGCGCTCGGCCCCGATAAGCAGCAGCACGCCATCGACGAGGCGCTTCGGGAGCTGACCAACCGGCCGTTTGACCTGTCCACCGGGCCGCTGTACCGGTTCAGCCTCTACCGCCTCGGGCCGGACGACCATCTGTTCTGCGAGAACTTCCACCATCTGGTCACCGACGGCTGGTCGTCGGGCATCATGAACAGCCAGCTTTCGGCGGCCTACCGGGCGCTGGCCGATGGCCGCGAACCTGAGTTCAGCGTCGCCGCGCTGACCTACCCCGAATTTGCCCGACAGCAACGTGAGCATCTCCAGGGCGAGACGCTGGAGGAAGAGCTGCGCTTCTGGGAGGAGCACCTGGCTGGGCTGCCGCCCCTCGAGCTGCCGACCGACCGGCCGCGCCCGATGACGGCCACCCATCACGGTGACTCGGTGATGGGCTCGTTCCCGGACGAGCTGCTGCCGGCGGTTCGCAGCCTCTCCGAGGAGCACGGCGTCACGCTGTTCATGACGCTGGCCACGGCCCTCAACGTCGTGCTCAGCCGGTACACCGGCCAGGAGGACATCCCGGTTGGCGTTCCGATGCTGGGCCGGCATGAGCCGGAGCTCGAGGAGGTCGTCGGCCTGTTCATCAACATGGCCGTGCTGCGCTCGGACCTGTCCGGCGATCCGACCTTCGCCGAGATGCTCGAGCGCGTGGCCGATGCGAACATCGACCTCTACGAGCACCAGGAGGTCGCGTTCCATCAGGTGGTGAGTCGGGTTCAGCCGGTGCGCGAGGCGAGCCGCAACCCGCTGTTCCAGGTGGCGGTCCAGCTGCTCGGTGGCGCTATCTCCGGTGACAATCTCGAGCTGCCCGGCCTGACGACGGAGTACGTCATGGTGCCGTCGGTGGGGTCGCGTTTTGACTTCGCGGTGAATTTCTTCGAGTCGGGCGACGAGCTGCAGGTGGGCATCGAGTACTCGACCGACCTTTTTGACCGGTGGCGGATCGAGGCGCTGCTCGGGCACATCGAGACGGTGCTGCGGGCCGCGGCCGCTGACCCGTCGTTGCGGCTCTCGCAGCTCCCGATGCTCACCGACGTCGAGCGCGACGCGCTGATCGAGGTCGGGCTGGGCGAGGTCGTGCCCTACGTGGAAGACCCGCTGCACGTGGCGTTGGCCAAGGTGGCCGCGGCCACGCCCGACGCGGTGGCGTTGGTGTGCAACGGCGTCGAGCTGACCTACGCCGAGTTCGACCGGCGGGCCGATCGGTTGGCCCGCTACCTGCGCTCGCTCGGGCTGACCTCGGGGCAGGTGGTCGCGATCGTGCTCGACCGCAGCCTGGACGCCTACGTGGCGATGCTCGGAGTGCTCAAGGCGGGCGCCGCGTTCACCATGCTTGACCCCAAGCACCCGGCCGCTCGCCTGGACTTCATGCTGCGCGACACGGCGACGCCGCTGGTCCTCACCCAGTCGTCGTTGGCTGAGCGGCTGCCAGAGTCCACCGGCTGGGCGCCGGTGCTGCTCGACTCGGCGTGGTCGGCGGTCGAAGCGATGCCGGCCGATGAGCCGCTGCCGGAGTGGTCAACCCGCGAGTCCCTGGCCTACGTGCTCTACACGTCGGGGTCGACCGGCACGCCCAAGGGCGTCATGATCGCCCACCGGGCGGTGGCCCTCTTTGCGGAGGGGTACCGGCGCACCTTCGACTTCGGCCCGCAGGACCGCCTGCTCCAGCTGCCGTCGCTGACGTTCGACATGTCCCAGGGCGAGATGTGGACCGCGTTCCTCGTCGGCGCGACCGTGGTCGCGGTGGCGCCCGAGGAGTCCTCCTCGCCGGAGGCGCTCGCCGGCCTCATGCGGGAGCAGCGCGTCACCTACGCCGGGCTGCCGCCGGCCATCCAGTCGGTGCTGGAAGCGCAGCCTTACCCGGAGCTGAAATACATCATGGGCGGGGCCGAGGTGCTGCCACCGGAGCTGGTGGTGAAGTGGAACCTCCCCGGTCGCCGGTTTGTCAACCTCTACGGGCCGACCGAGGCGGCGATCGCCTGCACCGAGTACGAGTGCCCGCACATTCAATGGCAGTCACCGCCACCGATCGGCCGGCCGCAGGTCAACCGGCAGGTGTACATTGTGGACAAGTGGCGGAACCTGGCTCCGCGCGGAGTTCCGGGTGAGCTGCTGATCGGCGGTGAGCCCGGTGGGCTGGCCCGGGGTTACCTCAACCAGCCCGAGCTGACCGCGGAGAAGTTCGTCACCGACCCGGTGCATCCAGATCGGACCGTGTACCGCAGCGGCGACCTGGTCCGGTGGAACGCCGACCTGCAGATCGAGTTCCTGGGCCGCGTCGACAACCAGGTCAAGCTGCGCGGTCTGCGGATCGAGCTGGGGGAGATCGAGGCGGCCCTGCAGACGCACCCCGACGTACGGATCGCCGTGGTCGCGCTGCGCCCCGACCGGCGGGGGGAGAACCGTCTCGTCGGCTACGTGGTCCCGACCGATGGCCGCCAACCGGCGATCGGTTCGCTGCGCCTACACCTGAGCGACACGTTGCCTGAGTACATGGTGCCGACCGCCTGGGTGATCCTTGACGAACTGCCGATGGGTGCGGCCGGTTGGAAGATCGATCGCAAGGCGCTGCCGGACCCGGCCGAGGACGAGGCGACCGGCTCGGCCGAGGCCGAGCTTCTCGCGCCGTCGACCCCGACCGAGCAGGCGGTGGCGGAGATCTTCGCCGAGATCCTCGGTGTGGCCCGGGTCGGTGCCGACCAGAGCTTCTTCACTATCGGCGGGAACTCGCTGCAGGCGATGCGGGTGGTCAGCCGGATCAACAAGACGTTCGGCATCAAGGTGAGCGTCCGCAAGCTCTACGGCAACGCCACGGTGGCGGGCGTCGCGGCTGCCGTGGACCAGGTCGTCGGCGGGAAGCCGCGTGGATAGTGACCTCGAGCGGATCGTGTGTCTGCGCGAGGAGGGTCGGGCGGTGCCGCTCTTCTGCGTGCACGCCGTTTCCGGTTCGGCGTACTCCTACACCGGGCTGGTGAACCAGCTCGGATCAGATCAACCGGTGTACGCCTTCGACGCACCTGGGCTCGACGGCGACCGGAGCCCGGTGCGTTCCCTGCCCGACCTCTCCGCCGAATATGTCAACACGCTGCGCGAGTTCCGACCGGACGGCGAATACCGGCTGCTCGGCTGGTCGCTCGGCGGGGTGCTGGCCTTCGACATGGCGCAACGGCTGACCGCGGCCGGCGCCGACGTGACGCGGCTGATCATGGTAGACGTGGCCCTACCCTGGGTCGCCGACCTGCCACCCGAGAAGGAGATCCAGCGCCGGTTCCTGGCCAACCTGCTCGGCAGCGCGGATGCGTCCCCGCAAGCCCTGCAAGACGCGGTGGCGCGCCATCCGGACGATGTGGACGCCTCGGTGCTCTTCACCGACGTCGTGTCCACCGGCGTGCTGCCCGAGGAGATCGACACAGACATGCTCCTGGACCGCTACGCCGTGTTCCGGGCGCACATGGAGGCGCTCTTCGCGTTCGGCGTCACCACCACCTATGCCGGGCCGGTCGTGCACATCATGGCCGCCGAGTCGCCGCGGATGTACATGCGATGGGACACCGTGGCCCCGAACCTCACCGAGTACACGATCCCGGGTGACCACCATTCGATCTGGGCCGGCGAGAACCTGGTCGAGTTGGCGGCGTTGGTGCGCCAGGCGCTCGCCTGAACAAATCGGATGCGGTCCGCGCCGAGTGTGGCAGGCTCGGCGCGTGCCGATCACCATCCCACCGGCGCTGGCCCGCAACGTGGTCGAAGCCTGGCCCGAGGAGGGCGAGCGGTGGTTGGTCGGGCTGCCCGAGCGGCTCGACGAGATCGCTCGCGACTGGCAGCTCACCCTGGGCGAGCCGTACGAGCTGAGCTTTCACTGGGCGACGCCGGTGACTCGCGTCGACGGTTCGGCCGCGGTGCTCAAGCTCGGTGTGACCTCCGGCCACCTCGACGACCAGGCGCAGGCCCTGCGGGCCTACGGCGGGCAGGGCGCGGTGCGCCTGCTCGCGTACGATGCCGCCCGCGGTGCGCTGCTGCTGGAGCGGGCCGATCCGGGCACCCCCGTCGCCGAGCTGGTGCCGGACGACGACGAAGCGGCCACCGCCGCGCTGATCGCCGTGGGGCGGCGGCTGCACCGCCCGCCACCATCCGGGTGCACGCTGCCTGACCTGCAGCAACAGAGCGAGTCGTTCCGGGCGCACCTGCGCCGCTTCCCGGGCGACGACCCGTTGCCGCGATATCTGGTCGAGCGGGCCGGCGCGCTCTTCGACGAGCTGTGCGCGAGCGCCTCAGACCACGTGCTGCTGCATGGCGACCTCCACCATGACAATGTGCTGCGAGCCCAGCGGGAACCGTGGCTCGCGATCGACCCGTTCGGTGTCGTTGGCGACCCCGGCTTTGACTGTGGCGCGATGCTCTACGATCCGCAGCCTGAGCGCCGCGAGGACGAGCTGCTAGCTCTGGTGCCGGCGCGGATCGAACAGCTCGCCGACGGCTTCGCCCTACCGGTCGACCGGGTCGTCGCCTGGGGCTTCGTGATGGCCGTGCTCTCCGAGGTGTGGACCGCGGAGGGCTCCGGTACGCCCGGCACCCGCGCCCTCGACGTGGCCACGCTGCTCTACCCGAGGCTGACCTAGCGGTGCGCGGCGGCCGGCGAGCTCGTCGTGGCCGTCACTTAGACCGACCGTCCCAGGTAGGCGGCGAGCCGGTCCAGCGCGGTGCCGTTGGCGGGCGCCGGCTGTTCGGGGGCGAAGTTGCCCGACATCTGCGCCCGGTCCCAGTCGGCAAACAACGCCTGCCACGCGCGCAGCACCGCCTCGACGATGTCGGTCGGGATGTCCACGGCCTGGCCGGTGGCCCCGGCCAGGTCCCAACCGTGCACGGTGAGTTCACTGACGACGTGCTGTACCACGGAACGGCCCGGCTGCGGCCCGATCGGGGTCGGCGCCACGGTGTCGAGGTAGCCGGGTGCCGCGAACGCGGCCCGCGTGGTCGCCGCCACGGCCGGGAACGCCGTCACCGGATCGTCGTAGACACGCTGCTCGCCCGGGGTCACGCCGCGCGCGGCCAGCGCGCCGTACCTGTTCAGCGTTTCGACGAGGTGGTTGGCCAGCTCGCGCACGCTCCACGAGGAGCACGGTGTGCGGTCGTCGAGCTGGTCCGGCGAGACTGCGGCAACGAGTCGCCCCACGGCCTCGACCACCGTGTCGTAGGCGGCCAGCGGATCGGTCAGGGTGGCGTACCGGTCGGTGAAGTCGGTCACGGGGATATTCTGCCGACCCGGCGCCCGCGCCGCAGGATGGGAGGATGGTAGCCACCGGGGAGGCGGTGGTCGTGGCCGAGCGGAGGCGGGCGTGGAGATCGGGCTCATGTTGCCGATGGGCGAGAACCCCAGGGACGGTACGGGCGGCGACGTGCCCTCGACCTTTCCCACGATCCGGGCGCTCGCCCTCGAGGTCGAGTCGGCCGGTCTGAACTCGGTGTGGCTCTACGACCACCTGCTGATGGTGGATGGCGATGGCCCACCGGCCTCGGGCTGGGAGGCGTGGACGCTGCTGAGCGCGCTCGCCGCGGCGACCCGCACGGTCCGGCTGGGCCTGCTCGTCTCGTGCACCTCTTTTCGGCATCCGGCGCTGCTCGCCCGGATGGCCCACACGGTCCAGGAGATCAGCGACGGCCGGCTGATCCTCGGGCTGGGCGCCGGCTGGCACGAGCCGGAGTACCGCGCGCTCGGGCTCCCGTTCGACCACCGGGTGGCCCGCTTCGCCGAGGCGTTGGAGATCATCGCGCCGATGCTGCGCGAAGGCCGGGCCACGTTCGAAGGGCGTTACTACACGGTGCACGACTGCCCGCTGCTGCCCGAGCGGGCCAGCGGCCCGGCCCGTACCCCGATTCTCATCGGTAGCGGCGGTGGCGAGCGCATGCTCGGTCTCGTCGCGCGCTTCGCCGATGCCTGGAACACGGCCTGGTACGGCCGGCCCGACGATCGCTTCGCCGCGATGCGCGCCAAGCTGCGGGCGGCCTGCGCCGCGGCGGGCCGGGATGAGGTGGAGCTGACCGTCGGCATGCTCGTCGGAGCGGGCCCCAAGCACCTGCCGGCCCGGGCCGACGCGGTTGCCGAGGCGGTGGCCGCGTGGCGCGAGCAAGGCATCGACCACCTGATCTGCCTGCCCGACCCGGCCGATCGCACCACAGTGGACGCGTTGGTGGAGGGCGTTGCCGTCAGCTCATCCGGCTAACCGCTCCGCGCAACCGCACCATGTCGCGCCGGCGCCGCTCGTAGGTCATGGCCACGCCCACCAGCACCAGGCCGCCCAGGGCGAGCGGGATCCAGCGTGGCACGTAATCCCAGAACAGCACGAGTTCGTGCCCGGCGACGAGCACGAGCACCGCTGCGCCCACTACCACCGGCGCCTGGAGGCGGCGCACGGCCCCACCGAGGACGATGGCGAGCGCGCTCACGCCCAGCAGCAGTCGCCGCAGTGGATCGCCCTCGGTAGCAAGGATCGAGGCGAGACTAGGCAGGAAGGCCGCGAAGAGCGCCGGCCCGTACGCCACCCAGCTACGCAGCCCCGTCCGTGCCCGGCGAGCGACGAATCCGCCGAGCAGCGCCACCGCCGCGAGCGGAAGCGAGTAGGCCTCAACGAGCGCTACCTGCCGGTCGGCCAAGAGCAACCACCACGCCACGAGTTCGCACGCGGCCGCCGCGGTGGCATACACGCCCCGGGCAAGAGTCGATGTGGTGGGCCACAGCGCCCGCATCCCCACGGCCAGGCCCCAGAGCGTGCACACCGCGGCGACATGACGCACCGATCCGAACGTGAACAGCAGCGCCACCACGGCGCCGGCGTGCGCGCCGCCGGCGAGGGCCCGAGCCTCGCCCGGCCGCGTGCTGGTCAACCCGATGGATCCGGCGAGCGCCAGCGCCGCCGCGCCCAGCACGGCGAATGCGGTCATACGCAGGCTCATCTCGGCGGCGAGCGAGGCGGCCGCCGCGGTGGTCAAGCCGGTCGCGACCGAGGCCAGCCAGCCGAGAGTGCGGACTGCGGGCGTGCGGCCCGCCGCTCCCACCGCGGCACTGGCGGCGAGAGTGACCGCCAGGGCCGTCAGTGTGGCCGGCCGCGTGGGCAGCATCCCGGCGAGGCCTGCGCCGGCGAGGGCAAATGCTGGCGCCGTCAGCGCACCGGCGAGGGTACGGTCGGTGAGCCGGATGGCCGCGGCGAGGCAGAGCGCGAGGCCGGCCCCGAGACTCAGCGCCGCCACGATTGGCCAGGGTGCGCTCAGCGCGGCCACGCCGACGACCAGCGCCACCGGCCCCACGAGCGCGGCCGCGGAGATCGATGCCCTGGGCGTGCGCGACCACGCATAGGCCGCGACCGCCGCTGCGACGGCGAGGATCGCGAGTGCGGTTGCGTCCCCCAACGCGGGATCGCCGGGGTTGTGCGGGGCGAGCCCGACCCCGACCGGCGTACCGGACCAGACCGCACCCAGCCATGCGTACGGGGCAAGCAACACCGCAGCCACCGAAGGCAGCGCGTCGAGTCCGAGCACCACCGCTGGCGCGAACGCGGCCGCGCCGGTGAGAGCCGCTGCGGCTGGGTGGCGTCGGGGGGTCAGAAGCAGCGCGGCCGCCAGCATGAGCAACGCCACCGCCGCATAGACCGCCACTGGCTCGGCACTACGTACAACCCCGGGCCAGGCCGGGCCCAGCAACGCAGCGCCCAGCGCGCCTGGGTAGGCGTACCACAGCAGATGCCCTCGCCACCGGCGAACCGCGACCAGCGAGAGGAGCAGGAGTACGGTGCCGGCGACGCACACGCGGGCGAGCCACCACGGCGGCACTCCGGCCGCGGCAAGCCCGGTCGCCAGGGCCCACGGCGCGGCAAGGTATGCGCCGCAGAGGCCTAATCCGCCGATGATGCGGCGTGGCAGCGACGCGGCCGGCACCGGCGGGCCGGCGAGGATCGCGACCGCCACCCCGATGGCGGTGAGTGTGGCGAGGACGGCGCTGGTGCTCTGCGCCCGCGCGGCCCCGGCAAGCAGCCCGTGGCCGGCGATCCCGAGGCCGAGAACGGCCCGCACCGCCGCGTCCCGAGCGGAGCCGGCGAGCATCGCACCGAGTGCCAGTGCGGCGCACACGACCATATCTATTGTGGACGGTGCCCACCACGGCAGTGCCGTCGCGCCGGGCAGGGCCAGGGCGAGCATCGTGGCGCCGGCGGCCACCACGGTCCCCGTCGCCCGGGGCAGCAGCACCACCAACGAGGCGGCAACAAGCCCCAATGCGGCGAGCAGGCGCCAGTCGTCGGCCGTTGCGGTGTCGGCGAGGTCGGCGTGCCAGACCGGGAAGCTGGCGACAATCATGCGCAACGCGACTCGGACGGACTCACCGGTGACCACCGCGGCAACGAGACCGGCCGCTGCCACCGCACCGCCGATGGGCCCGCCGCGCACGGACCGCGGCAGCCAGCGCACGGCGGCGGTGACCGCGACCGCGAGCGCGCCAACTACGGCCGCCGATGCAACCAGCGCCTGGCCGGGCCAGCTCAGCGCGGTCAGGCGGCCGGCGCCGAGCGCTACGGCGAGCACGAGCGCTGCGCCGGCGCCGTGGTGCAGCGGGCGCCAGTGGATCAATGCGGCACCGCCCACGAGGAGCAACGCGACGACGACCACGGCCGCCCCGGCCGGCGCGGCCTGCCCCGGTGTGTCAGCGATGGCCTCGGCGATGAGGGCCAGCAGGCCAGCAACGGCCAGCGCACCCGCGTAGAGCAGCCAGGTGCAGCCGCGCACCGCCGTCGTCACCGCGGTGCGGTGCTTAGGGCGCCACCACACGAGAACGCCGAGGTCGATCACGGCGACGCCCGCGTAGACCAGTGCGGTCGCCGGCAAGGACGGATTGGTCTCCGCGGCGAGCAGGGGCAGGATGGGCTGCGTGACGGCGAGCGCCGCGAAGGCCGGACCGACGAGCCGGGTCCCGGCCCGATAGGCGACCGCGACGATTGCGGTCGCCAGCCCGACGAGACCCGCATACCGAGTGGCCGGCAGGCTCTGCACCCCGAACAGGTCCACCCCCCACGCGGCGTAGCCGTCGAGCGCGACGAGCAGCAGCCCGAGCCCGGCGAAGGTCTCCGCGGTGGCGCGCAGCCCCCGCCAGAGCGCGAGCAATGGAACCCCGAGCGCGAGCGCGGTGACAGCGGCGAGGATGCCGGCCCGGCCGGTGACGCCGAAGGTCGCCCAGGCGATGGCGGTGAAGACGATGGCCGCGGTGCCCAGCAGCAGGCCGCCGAGGATGAACAAGACGTTCTGCACGGTCCGCGTCGAGGCCTCCCGGCCGCCGGCCTGCGGGTCGCGGGCGGTCTCGGCCGGGGCGCTAGGGGGGCGGGCAGCCGTGGCCGCGGCCGAGGACACCGCAAACCGCACCCGACCGACGACCTGTTCGCGTCGTAACCGGAGCGTCTGAGCCTGAGCGTCGAGCGCGGTGTAGGCGTTGCGGGCCTCGGCCAGGCGCACGTTGAGGCGGGCGATCTCCTGGTCGAGCGCGATAACCTCGGCCGCGTCCGGGTCGGGGCCGCGGCCGCAGCCGGGGCAGCCCGTGGTGAGGTTCGCGCCTGCGCCGCAGACGGGGCAGGGATAGGTCGGTGTCGTTGCTTCGGCCATCCGCGCAGCATGGACCGGCGCCGGTACGCCGCACATGAGTGTGGGTACTCAGCTTGCCGGGCTCCAGCGCCGCGAGTCAGGATTCTGACTATGCGCACGGTGGCCCCGGAGCTGGACGTCCTCACCACCCGGCTGCGCACCGCGCTGGGCGAGGACGCCCTGGTCACCGACGAGCCTGGCCGGCGCACGTACGAATGCGATGGGTTGACCCACTACCGGGCGGTGCCGGCCCTGGTCGTGTTGCCGGCCGACGTCCAGGGCGTGCAGGCCACCGTGCGGGCCTGCCGCGACCTCGGGGTGCCGTGGGTGGCTCGGGGGGCCGGCACCGGCCTCTCCGGCGGCGCCCTGCCGCTGGCCGAGGGCGTGCTCATCGTGACCAGCCGGCTGCGCCGCATCCTCGAGCTGGATCTGGCCAACGCCCGGGCGGTCGTCGAGCCGGGCGTGGCCAACCTGGCGATCAGCCAGGCGGTCGCCGCCGACGGCTGGTTCTATGCCCCCGACCCGTCCAGCCAGCAGGTGTGCTCGATCGGTGGCAACGTGGCCGAGAACTCCGGCGGCGCGCACTGTGTCAAGTACGGCTTCACCGTGCACCACGTCACCGGCCTCGAGGTCTGCACGCCCGACGGTGACCTGGTCTGGCTCGGCGGCCACCGAGCCGTCGAGGCGCCCGGCTATGACCTCACCGGCGTCTTCGTCGGGTCGGAGGGCACGCTCGGCATCGCCACCAAGGTGGCGGTGCGGCTGCTGCGCCGCCCCGAGGCGGTGGTGACGCTGCTCGCCGCCTTCCGCGACGTGGCCGCGGCCGGTGCCGCCACGAGCGCCATCATCGCGGCCGGGCTGATCCCCGCCGCGGCGGAGATCATGGACGCGCTGGCGATCCAGGCGGCCGAACGGGCGGTCGCCTGCGCCTACCCGGCCGGCGCCGGCGCGGTGCTCATCGTCGAGCTGGACGGGCCGGCGGTCGAGGTGGTCGCCGAGGAGGCGACGGCGCGGCGGTTGTGCGTCCGGGCCGGTGCGTTCGAGATCCGGGTCGCCGCCGATGCGGCCGAGCGGGCCGAGATCTGGAAGGGGCGCAAGTCGGCCTTCGCCGCGGTCGGCCGGATCAGCCCCAGCTACATCGTCCAAGATGGAGTGATCCCACGGACCGCGCTGGCCGAGGTGCTGGCCGAGATCGACGCGCTCGCCGCGGGGGCCGGCATCCGGGTGGCGAACGTCTTCCACGCCGGCGACGGCAACCTGCATCCGTTGGTGCTCTACGACCACACGGTGCCCGGCGCGCTGGCGGCGGCCGAGGAGGTCTCCGGCGCGATCCTCGACCTGTGCGTGGCGCACGGTGGGTCGATCACCGGCGAGCACGGTGTGGGCGTGGACAAAGCGGCCAAGCTGCCCCGCATGTTCAGCGCCGACGACCTCGACACGATGCAGCTGGTGCGCTGCGCGTTCGACCCCGCCGGCCTGGCCAACCCGGGCAAGGTCTTTCCGACCCCACGGTTGTGCGGCGAGCGGCCGGGCCACCGCAGCGCCGGCGACACGGCGGGGCGGGGGGCCCGGGCCGCCGGCAGCGAGGCGGGGTGGCCTCGGCGCGGGTCCCCGCGGCGGCCGGCGCGGGGGGCGCGGCG
>JBLNGJ010000044.1:0-4397 GCA_050264675.1 Micromonosporaceae bacterium | reverse complement strand
CTTCAACGCCCGGGCGTCGGTGAACCTGGTCCGGTCATCGCCGATCTCGGCCAGGACGCGGGCGCCGGTGAGCAGCCCGAGTCCGGGCAGACTGGTGATGATCTTCGCGTCGGGGTGCTGTTCGAACGCGGCTACGGCGGCCTCATGCAGGTCATCGGCATTGGCGCAGGCGGTATCGTGGCTCTGACAGCCTGAGTTGGCCCCACCGGGACGGGTTGAAGTGGCTCCACCTGGACGGCGTCTCGGTGTCGTTGTGATGGTCTGACTTGGCTTCGTCCTTCGACACGCCGGGGCGGTTGTGACGGCTTGGACTGGCCCCGCTTGACCGTGATCACTGACCGATTGGTGATCACGGAAAGGGTCGAAGGGTGAGGTCGAGGGTGGAGTTGTTCGCCGCGATCAGGCGCGATGCGCGGATCGAGGAGTGCTCGATCCGCGAGCTGGCCGATAGGCATCATGTGCACCGGCGCACGGTGCGGCAGGCGTTGGCGAGCGCGATCCCGCCGCCGCGCAAGGCACCGACGCGGGTCTCGCCGCGGTTGGAGCCGTTGAAGGGTTTCATCGACGACATGTTGCGCAGTGATTTGGTTGCGCCGAAGAAGCAGCGGCACACGGCGCGCCGCGTCCTGGCGCGGCTGGTCGACGAGCGTGGCGTGAAGGATCTGTCGTACTCGACGGTGCGTGACTACGTCCGCAAACGCCGACCGGAGGTCGCCGCCGAGGCGGGTAGGCCGACCGAGGAGGGTTGCGTGCCGCAGACCCACCCGCCGGCGGCCGAGGGTGAGGTGGATTTCCACGACCTGTGGGTGGTCCTGTGCGGGATCAAGACCAAGGTTGCGCTGTTTACCATGCGCTTGTCGTTCTCCGGCCGGGCCGCGCACCGCGCGTCGCTGTCGCAGGGGCAGGAAGCGTTCCTGGAAAGCCACGTCTACGCCTTCGATCGGCTCGGCGGCGTGCCGTTGGAGCAGATCCGCTACGACAATCTCAAGCCCGCGGTGTCGCGGGTGCTGTTCGGCCGCACCCGGGTCGAGTCCGACCGCTGGGTGGCGTTTAGGTCGCACTATGGCTTCGACGCGTTCTATTGCCGCCCGGGCCATGAGGGCAGCCATGAGAAGGGCGGCGTAGAGGGTGAGGGTGGCCGGTTCCGCCGTAACCACTGCGTTCCGATGCCGGTGGTGGACTCGATCGAGGAACTCAACGCGCTGCTGGAGGCCTGGGACGACGCCGACGATGCCCGCCGCATCGGCAACCGGATCAACAATGTCGGAACGGGCTGGGCCTTTGAGAAGGCACTGCTGCGGCCGCTGCCGGAGGAACCGTTCGAGACCGCGCTGACGCTGACCCCGCGGGTGGATCGGTATGCGCAGGTGATGGTGCGCTGCAACCAGTACAGCGTGCCGGCGCGGTTTATCGGCCACCGGCTGCGGGTGAAGCTGTCCGCCTGCACGGTGACCGTCTTTGACCGTAACGCCGTGGTGGCGCGTCATCAGCGGGCGATCGGCAAGGGGGTCAAGGTCCTCGAGCTGGATCACTACCTGGAGATCCTGCTGCGCAAGCCCGGCGCGCTGCCCGGTGCCACCGCCCTTGTCCAGGCTCGCGGCACCGGCACGTTCACCGGGTCGCATGATGCGTTCTGGGCCGCCGCGCGCAAGGGCCTGGGCGATAGTGCCGGCACCCGGGCGCTGATCGAGGTGTTGCTGCTGCACCGCCGCCTTGACCATGTCGACGTGCTCGCCGGTATCAGCGCCGCCCTGTCCGTCGGCTCGGTCAGCGCCGACGTGGTCGCGGTCGAGGCCCGCAAGGCAGCCCAGCAGCGCGGTGTGCAGGCGCCGCCCAGCCAGGTGTCACCGTTGCGGCAGCCGGTCATCAGCCTGACCGGGCGGCGCCGGGCCGAGCTGCCCGGTGATGATCGTCCGCTGCCTTCGATGGATGCCTACGACGACCTGCTCGCGAAGGCCAGCTCATGAGCACAGCCACCGCCAAGCGCAGCGCAGCCACCCGCCGCGGCGTCACCGAGCAGGCCGCCCTCGCCGCGATCGACTCCGGCACCCGGGTACTACGGCTGCCCACCATCCGCGACCGGTTCGAAGAGATCGCCGCCGCGGCCGAACGCGAACAGCTTTCCTACCTCGGCTTCCTCGCCGAACTCGTCATGGCCGAATGCGACGACCGGGACAGGCGCCGCGCAGCACGGCGTATCCACGACGCCGGCTTCCCACGCGACAAACGCGTCGAGGAGTTTGACTTCGCCGCCAATCCCCTGGTCAACCCCGCGATCATCCATCAGCTAGCGACCTGCGCCTGGGTCAAGGCCGGCCACCCACTTTGCCTGATCGGTGATAGCGGCACCGGGAAATCGCACCTGCTCATCGGTCTGGGAACCGCTGCCGCCGAGGCCGGGCACCGGGTCCGCTACAGCCTGGCCTCCAAGCTGGTCAACGAGCTCGTCGAGGCCGCCGACGACAAGCAGCTGTCCAAGGTGATCGCCCGCTACGGCCGCGTGGACCTGCTCTGCCTCGATGAGCTGGGCTACATGGGACTCGACCGACGCGGCGCCGAACTTCTCTTCCAGGTGCTCACCGAGCGAGAAGAGCGCTCGGCGATCGCGATCGCCTCCAACGAGCCGTTCTCCGGCTGGACCAAGACCTTCACCGACCCGCGGCTGTGCGCCGCGATCGTTGACCGGCTCACCTTCGCCGGACAGATCATCGAGACCGGCACCACCTCATACCGGCTCGCCCACGCCCGCTCACGACGCGCCGCGAGCTGACCAAGCCCAACCGGCTGGGCCCGACCGACCGGGTCGATACAGTCCCAGCAATGTTGGTCGCCGACCTGCACCACTTCCTCGACCTACCGCCGGACACCCCAGGTCCGGCGCGGCGACTAGCAGCGCACCTGAGCAACATCGTTCGGGCCGCAACCGCAGGTGATGCCGGCACCGCCTGGGAAAGCGCGCTGCCGTGCCGACGCCGGCCAGCCAACCGGCCCTGCCCCGGCCGTATGGTCGTGCTCCGCACCGAGCCCGGGGCGCCGATCCGATGGCAGTGCAGCGTCTGCGAGGACGCCGGTGTGATCAGCAACTGGGAAGACTCGGCCTTCGATCTGCGCCGACGACAACTCACCCTCGCCGGCGCCGTCAACGAGATCGTCATCCCCAACGAGGTCGCGGCGGCATTGCGCGATCTGCAGCTGCTCGACACCGACTGCGCACGGCTCGTCTTCCGCATCCGCGCCCACCACGACCGCGCCGTCCTGGCCGCCACCGACGACGACCTGGACGAGCTGGTCGGGTCAGTGGCGGCCGAGGCCAACCACGAGCCCAACCGGCGTCGCCAACAGCGCCTCGACGCTGCATTCGATGCGCTCAACGACGCTGCCACCAACGGCCGGTGACCCTATGGCCTTACCAGAACCAGACCTCGCACGAGTACAGCGCTGGTGCGCCGCGCGGGTGCCCGAGCACGCCCGCCACCAAGTCCGCGTCGAGTGCCAGGCCGCATCACGACACCTCACCATCCTTGAGCGGCGTGCCCCTTGGCACGAGAGCTCCGGACCGGAATGGACCAGCTTCCCCATCGCCCGTCTGCGCTACACCACCGCCGATAAGTCATGGACCCTCTACTGGCGCGACCGCAACCTCCGCTTCCACCTCTACGACCTACTCGCACCCTCCCGCCAAGTCGACGACCTACTCACCGAGATCGACCGCGACCCGACCTGCATCTTCTGGGGATAACCGCCAGAGTCCTAAACCGGCTGCGCCTCGCCTCAACCCGAGGCGGGGCCAACTCGCCCCGTCAAGGTGGGGCCGGCTTGGGTTGACAATGCCACAACGCCGCGCAGGCCGCGTTCGACGAATTCGAAACCGGCTGGGGTGCTCGATATCCGGCCATCATCCGGTTGTGGCGTAACGCCTGGGACACGTTCACCCCGTTCCTGGCGTTCCCGCCAGAGATACGCCGCGTGGTCTATACGACAAATGCGATCGAGTCGCTAAATGCCCGATTCCGACAAGCCACCCGCCGGCGCGGGCACTTCCCCAACGAGCAGGCCGCGCTCAAGGTGCTCTACCTCGTAATTCGCACCCCACGACCAAACCGGGCTAACGTCACCGGCACCACCACCGGATGGAAGAAAGCGATCAACTCCCTCGCCATGTTCTACGGCGAGCGGATCACCGGACAGTAGAGGCGATCGCCGCCTCACACACAAAGATCAGGACGCTCCCCACTGGGACCCTGATGAACTATGCCGGTCTCCGGCTGCGCTTTCTGGGGTGGGCCGGGGGATGGGGCCTGACGGGGGCTCGCTGGCTGCGGTTGGGCTGTTAGTGCTGCTGGGTGAGGATGTCGCCGCCAGGTGCTGGAGGCCGTGTGCTTGGGCGGTGGGTTGGT
>JBLNGJ010000043.1:0-6320 GCA_050264675.1 Micromonosporaceae bacterium | reverse complement strand
GCAGGTCGTGCTCGGGGTGCGCGGCTACTGCGGGTTCGAGCTCACCGTCTACGGCCCGGTCCGGGAGTTGCACAGTGGCCACTACGGCAACTGGGTGCCCAATCCGGCGTTGGCCCTTGCGCAGATCCTGGCCACGTTCAAGAACGAGCGCGGCGAGGTGACCATCCCCGGCTTCTATGACCACACCCAGCCACTCTCGCCGGCCGACCGGGTGGCGCTGGCCGGGCTGCCGCCGGTCGAGGACACACTGCTAGACGAGCTGGGCCTGGCCGCGGCCGAGGTACCCGGCAGCCGACTGGTCGACCGGTTGATGGCGCCGTCATTGAACATCCGAGGACTCGTCGCGGCCGATGTCGGCGCCGACCGGCGCAATGTGATTCCGGCTTCGGCCAGTGCCTCGATCGACATCCGGCTGGCCCCGGGCGACGACCCCGGGCGCATGCTGGACCTCGTCCGCCAACACCTGGCCGGGCTCGGTTACCACCTGATCGACGGCGAGCCCAGCTTGACGCAGCGGCGTGACCATTCACGGCTGGCCCGACTGCAGGTCGAGCCCGGCTACCCGGCCGCGCGCACCTCGGCCGAGACGCCGATCGTCGCGCACCTGCTCGGCGCCGCGAGCCGGGCCGCCGACCGGCCCGCCCTGGTCCTGCCGACGCTCGGCGGCTCCGTTCCACTGCATCACTTCGCCGACGTGCTGGGCGCGGTGCCGGTGATCCTGCCGATCGCCAACGCCGACAACGGTCAGCACGCCGCCGATGAGAACATCCGCCTGGGCAACCTCTGGTACGGCATCGACCTGTGGAGTCTTCTGCTCACCACACCCTGGCCGGCGCGATAAACAATCCGGCACCGCGCCGCGTCCTACATACAGGAACGGCCCGCAAGGGGGGCGCTGATGCCGGAGTCCTTTGAGGATTACGTGACGCTGGCCAGTGGGCGGCTGCTGCGATTCGCGTACGTGCTCTGTGGTGACCGGCACCTGGCGGAGGACCTGGTCCAGGATGTCCTGGCCCGGGCGCACCGACGCTGGTCGCGCATCGAGGCCGAGCAGCCTGATGCCTACCTGCGTACGGCGATCGTACGGGCGCACCTGTCCTGGCGACGGCGACGCCTGAGCACCGAGCGGGTGTTCGCCGATCCGCCCGAGCCCGTAGCGGCGACGCCCGACTTCACTGATCGGCTCGCCACCCGCGACGAGCTGTGGGCAATGCTCGCGGACCTGCCACGGACCCAGCGGGCCGTGCTGGTGTTGCGCTTCTTCGAAGACCTCGACGACGGCCGCATCGCCGAGGTGCTGGGCTGCTCACCGGTCACCGTCCGGGTGCACGCATCACGCGCGTTGGGTCGGCTGCGGGCCGGGCTCACACGCGAACTCACTCAACCTCAGGGAGATCCACGATGAACCTCGATGACGAAGTGCGCGGCACACTGGTCGTCCACGCCAACGACGCGCCCGACGGTGTCGGCCTGCTCGATGCGGTCATGCGTCGGTCCCGCCGGCGGGAGCTGCGCCACCGAACCGGCCTGGGCGGCATCGCGGTGGTCACGGCGGTCGCCGTGGTCATCGCCACGCCCTACGTCTTCGCCCGAACCAGGCCGGGCACCATCGTGGGAAACCCGTCGGCCACCGATCCAAGCCCGAGCGCGAGCGCCCTCCCCACGTCGGTGCCGTCGTGGCCGTCCACAGTGCAGCTTGTCCCGGCAGTGCTGCCCCCGGTGATGTTCCCGTTGACCCCCCAGTGGGTGCCACCGGGCATTGGTGAGGCCACCGTGGGCCGCAATGACTACGACCTTCGGCTCGTCTACCTCTGGGGGTCGTCGTCCCTCATCACCACCGTCGGGCCGGAGCTGGTGCCACCGGATTGGCGGCCAACCACGACGGAGTCGACCACCATCGGGTCCCGCCCCGCCACGCTGACCACGGGCACCACCATCGATGGTGAGCCGAGCGTCCGTATCACCTGGCAGCTCTCCGACCGTCGGTGGGTCGACCTGCAAAGCGCGGGACCGCTGAGTAAGGCCGACGTCCAACGCTTCGCCGACAACCTGCGGCCGCAGCCGCTGACCCGGCCCTTGCCATTCACCCTGGCGCTGGTGCCCGCCGGATACCAGGTCATCTTCCAGGAGCTGCACCCCGAGCTGACTCCGTACGAGTTCTATTTCGCCATGGCGCCCGCGGCGAGCCTGGACGACCCGGCGACCTGGATCAACGTGCGTCGCACGGCCGAGGACGCCAAGCCCGCCGGTGGCCAGCCGGTGCAGGTCGGCCCCGACCCAGGCGAGATCACGACGTCGGGCCCGCGGATCAGCCTGACCGTGCACCGGCCCGGGTTCGATTTCGTGGTCGGTGAGGCCGACCATGGTCCGCTCTCTATCGATGACCTGATCCGCTTCGCGATCGGGGTCAGCCAGAGTTAGACCATCTCGGATACGGCCGGCATCCGCCGAGAGACCGGCCGAACCACGCGGGCGGGGCACAGGTGTTGGCCCCGCCCGCGTGTGCCGTCGACGCTCCGAACGGAGCATGAAGAGTCACGGACGCGGCCCCACCACTCGGGTACCGCCTCCTTGCCCGTGAGAGAAGGACTGATGACCGCGGCGAACGTACGGCTGCCATCCCGTCCTCCCACCCTCGACGATGTGGAGGGCGTCACACGGACGGCCCGAATCGACCACGCACACCTATCTAGCCTGTTGCGAGGCTAGCCCTGTTGCGACGCTAGCCCTGTTGCGAGGCTCGATGATGATCCGGCATGGTCATGCAGCGTCGGAATAATCATGCCGGATCATCATGGTCTTCCCGATGGGTGTTGACGCTGGGCACAGGAACGCGAGTGCCGGCGATGCTTCAGCCCCCGGCTCCGCCCGTCACCGGGACCCGCGGCGTCAGTTGACGATCGGACCGGGATTAGTCCTGGCTCTGGGGCGGAAGACCGTTGACGAGTTGATCGAGGCCCTGCTGGATGGCCGCCCGCGCACCCTCGGTCACCTTGCCGTCGTCAACCAACTCGTTGAGACGCTCACCCAGCTCTTCGATCTTCTGGCCGGCCTTGGCGACCCGTCCCCGGGCCAGATCACGATCGACATCCTCAAGCCGGTTGAGCAGGTCCCTGGCCGCGTCCTCGTCGAGCTCTCCGGCCAGGGCTTGAGACTGTATGACGGCGCGCAAGCTGCCGGTCGTCGTCACTGGCGACGTCACCGGCACGGTCGGCGATGGCAGGGAGCTGGATCCGGTGATGCTCGGCGCGCTGGCCGTTGGCTGGATCGCCGTCGTCAGGTACAAGATGACGAGTGCCGTGACGATCGCCACGCCGACGGCAACGGCGCTGATGCCCATCGGGCCGAGTCGAAAACGCGGACTGACTGGATGCTCGCCCGCATCAACCACGGCCGGCATGGTCATTGTTCGCGGCTTGACCGTGGCGCGCCCATGTGCCGCCGCGCTCGGGCTTGCGGCCAGCTGTGCAGCACCGGTGGCGACCGGGGAATCGACCAGGTGTGCCAGTCGGTCGCGGACCTGCCGGGCACTGGCCGGCCGGTTGGATGGATTCTTGGCAAGCAGTTCGGACACCAGGGCGTCGAGTTCGCGGGGCAGGTCCGGGCGACGGGCGCCGACCGGCGCGGGTGCCTCGTGCACGTGTTGCCACAGCACCCGCATAGAGTTCCCGACGAACGGGGGTTGGCCGACGAGCATCGCATACAGCACGCAGCCAAGGGCGTAGAGATCTGAGCGGGCGTCCACCGGTCCGCCGGTCGCCTGCTCGGGTGCCATATACATGGCCGTGCCGATGGCGGTGGCAGAGTTGGTTGGGCCCGACTGCTGCGACCGCTGGAGCCGGGCGATGCCGAAGTCGCAGACCTTCACGAGCCCGGATTCGGTGAGCAGGATGTTGTCCGGCTTGATGTCGCGGTGGATCACACCGGAGTCGTGCGCGGCCTGGAGGGCAGCACAGATCTGCGTGGCGATCCTGACCGCCTCGGCAACGTCGAGTGCGCCGTCGGTCAGGCGCCGCTCCAGGTCATCACCGCGGACCAGTTCCATCACGACGTAAGGCACACCGTCGTCGCCACCCAGGTCATACACGGCGACGATGTTGGGATGCTCCAACCCGGCCAGGGTGTGGGCTTCGTGGTCCAGCCGCTTGAGCATCGCGGCGTCGGCGGTGTCCCCTCGGTTGAGAATCTTGACCGCGACGGCCCGATTGAGCCGGGTGTCGACGCCGGCCCACACGGACGCCATGCCGCCCTGGCCCAGCATGTTCGTCAGACGGTACCGGCCACCGAGCAACCGCGCTGGCATAGTGCCCACCCATCCCACCCTGTCACACCGCACGGGACGGCGCTGCCGTCGAGGCTCTTGAGGGATTGAACCTCGACCTTAGGATGGAGGTCGGTAGGTCAGAACGGGTCACGATAAAGTCAAGCGGCCACCATGCCGTGCGAATGCGGCTCGATAACTGCGGACGGAAAATGAGACCATTGTCTACAGCAGACCACCTTCCTACTAACTCGACGTCCTAGGCAGGTTTCTCAGACGTCCTGCCGAAACGCGCCGAACACGGACATCAAAGCACGGCGATCAGCTGCCGGTCGCCGACCCGATGCCTTGGGATCGGGTCGGCACGCAATAAGGTCATGCGGTTGCGCTATGCGGGCACCGATGCGAACTCCTCGACGACGCAGTTGCGGGCGGCCTCCGGCCGGTCTGCTACGGCGGGAATGTCGATCTTAGCGCCGGTAATGACCAGGCCGCCGTTGGGCAGGTAGATGTAGCTGTAGTCCTGGTGGTTGGCGGCGGCGAGCTTCTGGACGATCTCGGCTTGGCGTTGCTTGTCCCCGGCGACGAGTCGCCCGTACAACACCTGCACGTGGCCACCGTAGATGCAGCCCGTGGCCGGGGCACGAAGCCGAAGCAGTTCGGTCGCCGTGAGCGGCACGTAGATCGGAGTCGGGCTGAGGTCATCGGCGTCTATCTCCAGGTACGCCACCTCGTAGGTGCCAGCATCGAGAGCAAGCGCGAATTCCCCGTCCGCATCGACTGGATAGGTGACGACCGCGTCGCGGCCCAACCTGCGCACGCCTAGCCCGTAGGAGATCGGCGGGCGCGGGACAACGGATGCGCTTGTCGTCTTGGCGATCGTCACCGTGAGCCTTCCAAAGACGGTCTTCGGCGCCGGGGCGGGGGTGGTCGCCGCGGGTGTGGTGTTGTTGGTGGGAGCGGGCGTGGACGTAGCCCGCTGCGGTTGCGCATCACCGCAAGCGGTGAGCGCCAATGTGACGACGCCAATGCTGGCCGCTATCGCGGCCCGGTGCGCCCGATCCGAGCGGCTGAGCAAGCTAGTAATGGTCATGGAGAAACGGTCACAAAAACAACGACCGTGAGCATGAGTACGGGTACCTAACGGCACGTGATATCCAAGCCACTGTCAGGCATTAGACAACACAACAAGCCTGCGGATTTCAACACCTTAAATGCGTCAGAGCCACGTCAAATCTCATCAATGCCCTACTCGACCGTTACTGGAAGGAGGTCGCCGACCTGCAGACCTTCATCAACGCGCTGCTGTCGGTCGAGGCTGATGCGGTGGGCGGCGCCGAGTACGGCGCCATCTCGGCGGAGCGGGTGAACCGAGGAGATCTCGTCGATCACGGTGACCCTCAGTACGACGCCTCCCTATGACGGCCAAGCCTTCCAAACGTCTGTGCCATCAGGAGTGGTGGAACGAACGACCTGCTCAGTTCCGTCGGGACTACCACGACGTGATCGGTGCGATCGCTTCTGCTGACTTTTCGCTGACCTTCCTCCATGATCAATGGAGGTCGGGGCTCGGGCAGCACCACAGCATAGCCTCTGAGCTGTGCAAACGTGAGTGGAGCCGAGGGGACTTGAACCCCTAACCCCCGCCTTGCAAAGGCGGTGCTCTGCCAATTGAGCTACGGCCCCGGGCGGGCGACGCGACCGCCGGGGCGGCGGTGCGGGCTAACGCAGGTCAGGTGCGGTGGTGGCCTCGTGCCAGAGTGCCCGCTCGTCGCTTGCGTCCTTGTACCGTTTCGCGACGTACGCGACCGCACCGATCAGGCCGACGAGGAAGAGCAACTTCTTCCACATGACACAACCACCTCACCTAGCAGGCAGGAGTGGGGCTAGATGGAATCGAACCATCGACCTCAGAGTTATCAGCTCTGCGCTCTAACCGACTGAGCTATAGCCCCGTGACGCGAGGAGTCACACTACCGCACGACGCCTCGCGCTCCCAACTCGGTATCCCGTTCTGGGGCGGTGTTCAGTCCTTCTCGGAGAGAGTCAGCTCGACGCC
>JBLNGJ010000042.1:0-2879 GCA_050264675.1 Micromonosporaceae bacterium | reverse complement strand
GGCGGCGGTCAACGCGCTGAGCCTCTTCGACGATGAGGCCCGGGTGGGCGTGTGGTCGTTCTCGACATCCCAGGCCGGCAAGGACTACCGCGAGGTGCTGAAGATCGGTGCGCTTGGCGATGCCGAAGGCACCACCAATCACCGGGACGCGCTGCTCCGGGCGATCGACGGCCTCCGGCCGGGCGGCAACACCGGTCTCTACAACACCGTCTGGGCCGCCGAGCAGAACGTTCGGGCGTCGTTCCAGAACGGCGCGGTCAACATGGTCGTGCTGCTGACCGACGGAGCCGACGACAACAACATCTCCAACACCATCGCCTTCGAGAAGCTCCTCAACGACCTCCGGAACGAGAGCGCCGATCCGGCCAAGCGGATCCCCGTGGTGACCGTCGGGCTCGGCATCGACGCCGACTCCGAGGTCCTGCGCCAGATCTCGGGCGCCACCCAGGCGCCGTCGTTCTCCTCGCCCACGTCGTTCGACATCAGCCAGGTCCTGCTCTCGGCCCTGTTCGGCAGCGTCTGATCCTGACGCCCTTCCGCCGGTCATGAACTACGGTTCATGACCGGCGGTGTGTCGTGCCCCCGTAGTTCATGATCGACCCGACGGGCGGCGGGTGGCCAGCGCGGTCCGCAGCGGTGCCGCCTTGGCGTCGGCCTCGGCGACCTCCGCCTCCGGGTCGCTGCCCCAGGTGATGCCGCCGCCGGCCCATAGGTGCACCCGCTGACCGTCCACCACGACGGTGCGGATGCTCAGGCCGAGGTCGAGCCGGTCGCGGTCGAGCCAGCCGAGCGCGCCCATGCTGGGGCCGCGCCCGACCGGCTCCAGCGCGGCGATCTGGCTCAACGCGGCGAGCTTGGGCGCACCCGTGACCGACCCACCCGGACAGACCGCGCGCAGCAGGCCGGCGAGGTCGACACCGTCGGCGAGCTCGGCGGTCACCTCGGACTCGGCCTGCCACAGGTCGCACCAGCGCCGCACGGCGAAGAGCTCGGTGACGGTGACCGTGCCGGTGCGCGCGATCCGGGCCAGGTCGTTGCGTTCCAGATCGACGATCATGATGTGCTCGGCCCGCTCCTTCGCCGAGGCGAGCAGCTCAGCCCGGCCGGTCGCGGTCGCCGGCCGGGTGCCCTTGATCGGCCGGGTCACCACTCGGCCCGCCCGTACCCGGACCAGCGTCTCCGGCGAGGCCGAGGCGATCGCCCAGCCGTCCCCGGGCAGGACCATCGGGTAGCGGGCGCCGGCCAGCCGGGTCACCCGACGCAGCGCCGCCGCCGGGTCGCCGGTGTACTCGGCGGACGCGTGCCCCACCAGGTTGACCTGGTAGACGTCGCCGCGGGCGATCGCCTGCCGGACCTGGGCCACGGCCTGCGCATGCTGGTCCGGAGTCCAGCTGGCCTGCCACCGGCCGAGCCGCCACCCGCGGGCCGGGCCACCATCGAGCCCGCGGTCACCATCGAGCCCGCGGTCACCATGCAGCCTGCGGCCATCACCGTGCGCGTAAACCACCGCTACCACGTCGGGCACCACCGGCACCGGGCCGGGAGCGCCTGTGGGTGCGCCGACCAGCTGCGCCCCGGCCGCGGCCGAGACGAACAGGGTCGCCCCGCAGACCTGATGCACCCGGTGCGGGGCCGGATCGGGCTCCCGCGCCGGCAGGGTGAGGCCGTGGCCGGCCAGGAAGGTGGTCAGCTCGCTCGCCGGGTCACCGCCGTCCGCGAGCCGCCACTCCAAGCGGGAGCGCTCCCACGCGTCGTTACATCGAGTGAGCGGTCTGCCGATTGCGCGGGCGACGTACGGTCGGATGAGGCTCATACGAAGGGTGGATTACCCGTCAGGAAGAGGTCACTTGCTCGAACCTGCATTGTTGGCCCTGATAGCGTGCGTGAATAGTCACCTGATGCCTATAACATGGACGTAAGTAACGCAGCGTAAGAGTCTCCGCACCACCCACCCCCCCCGGAGCAGTTTGTATGTGTACGCACGAGCCCGTATGTCCCGAGGCAGCCGCCGTCGACCGGGACGCCGCCCGGGTCGTCGCCACCCATCCCGAGCAGGGCTGGAGCCTGCTCTGCAATGGCGTGATCGTAGTCGAAGACACCGGTGAGCTGCTGCCCGACGGCAGCTGTGTCGCGCCCCACCGCGGCCCCGCGCCGCACGTGGCCATCGCCACCGTCTGAGCACCACCCGTCAGAGCGCGCGGGTCTGAGCGTCACCGTCCGAGCCGACCGGCGCGGTGCTGGCGACGATCAGAGTTCGGCCAGCGGATAGCACCGGTGCCGGCGCGGCGGCACCAGGAAGTTCTGTCGCCGCGTCGCCGTGAGGCAGCGCAGGTTCAGCTCGGCCTCCCAGGCCCGCCCGGCGGCACAGAGTTCGGACGTCGGCACGAAGATCGAAAACTGGAGCTTCGGCTGGCGCGCGCCGCCCGGCACATCCATCGCATCGAAGCCCGGCCCCTGCACCGGCTGGTGCATCGCCACGCCACGCGCCCCGGCCGGGGCCGGCGGCGCCTGGAACGCGCAGCGCACCTGCTCGGTGAAGGCCTCGTCCTCACCGGCGAAGAACTGCTCCAGATCCACGATGTCGTGGCTGAGATGCTGGATCGCGCCGTGGTCGAAGTAGTCTCCCGGTTCGGCCGTGGTCAGCCGCCCGCCGGCGAAGGTCACGCGCGCGGTCGGGCTGGGCGGGACCGGCTCGGCCGGCCCGAGCCAGGCCTCGGCCCGCGGATGCAGCTGGCCGGCGAAGGGCAGACCGTGCGCGGCGGCGAGCTTGCGGGGCAGGCCCATCTGCACGAACATCGCCCGGCTGGTGGTGAAGCGCAGCCCGAGCCGCGGCGAGCCCACCAGCCGGCCGGCGAGGCGTCCGCTGCCGCCCAGCCAGC